>NZ_WUJP01000188.1 GCF_009806515.1 Geminicoccus flavidas
AGATCGTCGAAGGGCAGCACCGCCACGGTCGGTCGACTGTCCGCTGCCGCAGCGCGCAGCGATCCGGACGCACTGCCCGCTGCCGGCGGTGCTGCGGAGCGCTCCGTCCAACTGCCGGCCGCGATGAAGCTCGTGACGAGGATGCCGGCGCAGATGCTCGCGAGGACGGTGGAACGTGGCCGGGGCCAGGATCGCCGGCCAGCCGGC
Organism: Geminicoccus flavidas; assembly: GCF_009806515.1. GTDB lineage: Bacteria > Pseudomonadota > Alphaproteobacteria > Geminicoccales > Geminicoccaceae > Geminicoccus > Geminicoccus flavidus. The sequence goes on from NZ_WUJP01000188.1 coordinate 208, forward strand.
AGGAGCCGCGCCAGCCCACCGGGCGCCATCTCGTCCGGGCGCCAGGCGTAGACCTCAATCGCTTCGGGAATGTTCTTCGCCTGCCGGCGGCCGATCCGCCGGAAGCGGGCGACGTGCTCCTTGTCGGCGCTGCGCACGACCGTGGCACTCGCATAGATGCTGCCAGGCTCGGCCATGGCCTGCAGCCGGTTGGCGACGTTCACCCCGTCGCCGAAGATGTCCCCGTCCTCCTCGATGACATCACCCAGGTTGAGGCCGAGCCGAAGGTCCAAGGGACATGCGCTAAAGCCCCGCTGGATCTCGATAGCTGCCTCCAGCGCCGCGTTGACGCTGCCGAACGCAGTGAGGAACCCGTCACCGGTATGCTTGAAGGTCCGGCCGCCATGACGCTGCACGGCCGGCTCGACGATTTCCCGCAACGCCGTCCGCAGCTCGCCATAGGTCTGGGCCTCGTCCTCGGCCATGAGCCGGCTGTAGCCGACCACGTCCCCGGCGATGATGGCAGCAAGCTTGCGTTCCATGGCGCTGGCCCATCAGGTCGACCCGCGCCGCTCAATATAGGGGACGGCTCGCAGGATTAGTACCGGGTTGCACTGATCAATTCGCGCAGCCTGCGATGTGCTGTGCCCCCAAACGAAATGGAGCGGCCGGCAAGCCGACCGCTCCATCCTCTCGAACCCGGCCTGTCTTCTCAGGCCGCTTCGCTCTGCCGGGACATGCGCTTGCGCTCATTGCTGTCGAGATAGCGCTTGCGCAGCCGGATCGCCTTGGGCGTCACCTCGACCAGCTCGTCGTCGGCGATATAGGCGATGGCCTTTTCCAGGGTCATCCGGATCGGCGGGGATAGGTTGATCGCGTCGTCCTTGCCGGCCGCCCGGATATTGGTGAGCTTCTTCGTCTTGACCGGATTGACCTCGAGGTCGTTTTCCCGGGTGTGCTCGCCGATGATCATGCCGGCATAGAGCTTCTCGCCGGGGTGCACGAACAGGGGCCCGCGCTCGGAGATGTAGTTCAGTGCGTAGGCCACTGCCTCGCCCTGCTCGCTGCTGATCAGCACGCCGGTATGGCGCTGGGCGATTGCACCCTTGTAGGGCTCGAAGGCGTGGAAGATCCGGTTCAGCACGCCCGTGCCGCGCGTGTCGGTCAGGAACTCGCCGAGATAGCCGATCAGGGCGCGCGACGGGCTGTGGAACACCAGGCGCTGCTTGCCGGCACCGGCCGGGCGCATGTCCTTCAGCTCCGAGCGGCGCTGGGTCAGCTTCTCGACGACGATGCCGGAATATTCCTCGTCGACGTCGATGGTGACTTCCTCGATCGGCTCCAGCTTCTGGCCGTTCTCGTCGGTCTGCATCAGCACGCGTGGGCGGCTGATCGACATCTCGTAGCCTTCGCGCCGCATCTGCTCGATCAGCACGGCCAGCTGGAGCTCGCCACGGCCGGCCACCTCGTAGGCGTCCTTGCCGGCACTCTCGGTGACCTTGATCGCGACATTGCCCTCGGCCTCGCGCTTGAGGCGGTCGAGGATCACCCGCGAGGTGACCTTGGTGCCTTCCTGGCCGGCATAGGGGCTGTCGTTGACCGAGAAGGTCATCGCAATGGTGGACGGGTCAATCGGCTGGGCCGGGATCGGCTCGCTGACCGACGGGTCGCACAGCGTGTCCGCGACGGTCGCCTTCTGGATGCCCGCGATGGCGACGATGTCGCCGGCCTCGGCCTCCTCGACCGGGGTCCGCTCCAGGCCACGGAAGGCCAGGATCTTGGTGACGCGCGCCTGCTCCAGCAGTTCGCCGGTACGGCTCATCGCCTTGATCGTGGTGTTCGGCCGGATCTTGCCCGACGCGATGCGGCCGGTCAGGAGGCGGCCCAGATAGGGATTCACCTCCAGCGTGGTCGCCAGCATCGAGAACGGCGCGTCCAGGTCCACCTGGGGCGGGCGGACATGCGAGACGATCAGGTCGAAGAGGGGTGCGAGGCTTTCGCGCGGCCCGTCCGGATCGTGCGCCGCCCAGCCGTTCTTGGCCGAGGCGAACACGGTCGGGAAGTCGAGCTGCTCGTTGGTCGCATCCAGCGCCGCGAACAGGTCGAACACCTCGTCATGCACCTCGTGGGCGCGCTGATCGGGCTTGTCGACCTTGTTGATCACCACGATCGGGCGCAGGCCCAGGCGCAGGGCCTTGCCCAGCACGAACTTGGTCTGCGGCATCGGGCCTTCCGAGGCGTCGACCAGCAGGACCACGCCGTCGACCATGCCCAGGATGCGCTCGACCTCGCCGCCGAAATCGGCGTGGCCGGGCGTGTCGACGATGTTGATCCTCGTGTCCTTCCAGGCGACCGAGGTGCACTTGGCCAGGATCGTGATCCCGCGCTCGCGCTCCAGATCATTGGAATCCATGGCCCGTTCCTGAACCTGCTGGTTCTCTCGGAACAATCCGGACTGCTGGAGAAGCTTGTCGACCATGGTCGTCTTGCCGTGGTCGACATGCGCGATGATCGCGATGTTACGCAGATCCATGAAACCCTGTGCTCGGCCGTGATGGGAGGCGCGAGCTGGCTGCTCGCGGAACGTGGCTGGCCTTATATAGGAACTGCAAGCGAGATTCCACGCCCTTGCCGCAGCGCAGCAAAACTTCCTGGCGGCTGATCGCCAGTCCTCAGGACAGGTCGTGCAGGCCCTTGCCGTTGGGCGGCCCGACGGAGAAATCCGAGAAGGTGACCTGGAGCCCGGCCCGCTCGGGCGTGCAGCACATCGGCCCGACCAGATAGCGATCGGCCTTCGGGAACGGCGCCAGCCGCAGGAGCGGCCAGGTGATCCGGTCGGCCGAGGCCTGCAGGCGCAGCAC
>NZ_WUJP01000189.1 GCF_009806515.1 Geminicoccus flavidas
CCCGTCCTGCACCGTGACGCGCAGCGAGAAGTCGGCCGGATCGCCCGCGAAGCGGCCGGTCGCCCAGTCCGACCGACCCACCGTCAGCACGCTGCTGAGCAGCAGCCAGCCATCCGACAGCTCGATGCCGGCCTTGACCCAGTTCGCCGTGTCGATGCGCACCATCAGGCCGGCCTGGTCGTAGAGCGCCTGGTAGCTGGCCAGCACCCGCAGTTCGGCGGTGAAGTCGCCCGTGACCGGCATGAAGAAGAAGTGGCCGCTGTCCCGGGTGAAGCCGTAATGGGTCTCCCGCCAGAAATCGGTGCGGCTGCCGGTGACGACCCGGAGCTCGCCGTTCTCCAGGCGCCAGGAGGGCGGCTCGTTCTGCCAGGTGCAGCCGGCGAACATGCCGCTCACTCGCCGGGCCGGATCACGCCCTTCTTCAGCAGGATGCAGCCATAGAGCCGGGTCTCGCCGGTGGCGATCACCGCGAATGCCTTCTTGGAGCGCTCGTAGAAGGCGAACCGCTCGATCTGCCCGAGCTGCACCTTGCCTCCGGACGCCTCGCTCACCAGCGTGCCGTACTCGGCGCACACCTCCGGCACCGAGCCCTCGTCACCCACCACCGCGATGCGCAGCGCCGGATCGGGCACGAAGTCGTCCAGCGGCATCACCGAAAGGATCGCTTTCAGGACCCGCGGCCCGTCGGCGGCATCCATGCGGATCAGCTTGCGCGTCGCCATGGTCTCGGACGGGAAGTTGGCGTCCGCGATCACGAGATCGTCGCCATGGCCCATGGCGCGCAGCACGTAGAGCAGGTCCGCGTTCAGGAGCGGATCGATTCCCTTGAGCATGTTCTGGTCCTCCCCGGTGGCGGCCGGCACTGACCGTCCGGCCGCCGTCGCACGGGAATGCCCATAACGAATGGCGGCAGGCTTCAGAAGGGGCTTCTGTGTTGGGCCTCAGCGGGCCAGGTCCAGCGCCAGCCCGCCCCCGGCGGCCTGTGGCCTTCCCCGTAGCACCCGGCCGAGCTTGCGCTCTGTTGCGGCGAACGCCGCCTCGATGCCGCCGCGATCCGAAGGCTCCGCGGTCTCCCGCAGGCCCGCCGCACAGATGAGCCGCGCATGGTGCAGCAGGGCGTCGCGCTGCTCTGTCAGGCGCACATGCTCCCCGATCCGCCCGATCGC
>NZ_WUJP01000190.1 GCF_009806515.1 Geminicoccus flavidas
CCGCAACATCCCGATGATGACCGCGGGATGGGAGGCGGCCGCCTGCCGGATCTGGTGCAAGGACGCCCCGAGCAGGCCGGCATAGTCGTTGGGCCGGTCGATCACGCGGGGCTCGCCGGCTTCGTCCCGGTGGATCGCCGGCGGGATCGCCCTGCCCATCAGCCGCGACAAGGCCGCCTGGAGATGGTCGACCACCACCAGCGCCGTGTTCGGATCGTTGATCGCGGGAGACAGGGCTCGCAGCGCGACGTCGACCAGGTGGCGCATGGTGAATTCCAGGTCCTGGGTGGGGGTCCGGCTGCCGCCGATCACGATCGCCTCCTGGATGGCCGCCCCGATCTCTGGCGTAACCCCCTCGCCGGGATGGAGCTGGGCCAGCCAGCCGCTCTCGCTTACGAACGTGCCCGGCCGCGATTCCAGCCGGATCAGCAGGCCGTGGCGCGATGCGAGCTCCACCAGTTGGTCATGCTCGACCGCCTGGATGTAGCCCTCCCGCCGGGACGTCAGGATCACGGCCTCGCGGTCCAGCTCCGCAGGCCACACCTGCTCGACCGGGGTGTCGTCCGGAGCCTCGTCGAGCGGCGCCAGCGCTGCGATGTTCTCCTCCAGCTCGCGCGCCACGCGATGGATGATCTCGTCCACCAGGATCAGGTGCGCCATGCCGTGCAGGAAGAACAGCAGCGCCAGCACGCAGACCAGCCCCAGGCCCAGGCCGATGGAGACCATGACATGGGGCACCTCGGCCACCGCCATGTCCGTGCTCACCGACCGCAGGGCCAGCAGACAGTACACGATCGTCATCATGAACAGGCCGAGCGCTAGTTTGGTCCTGATGTCGGCGGTGTAGGTCCGAATCAGGCGAGCGCCGAACTGACCGGCCGCGATCGACAGGGCGGCGATCATGATGGAGAAGACCAGGGCGGCCATGGTGATCAGGGCCGACACCAGGGTCGAGAGCAGGTTGCGCGCGTCGTCGCCGCTGCCGCTGTGCAGCCATCCGCCCAGCAGCCCGCTGGTGTGGGCGAGCCGGTCGTCGATCCAGAAGGCCAGGACATGGAGCGGGATGACGAGCAGGGTCATCCCGATCGGGATCGGCCACAGCCCGGTCTGCAGCCTATCCCGGACGATGGCGAGCCGGCTGTGCATGGCTAGAACATTCTCCGGGGCGGCGGTTCACCGGCAGCAACCGCCTCCCGGGCTCGCGGTGCCCCGCCGGGACGACGCGTCACCCCGGGAACAGGGTCAGCTCACCAGCTCGTAGGGAAAGACCGGTGTGGCCACCAGGTCGTAGACCAGCTTCAGGCAGACCAGCACGATCAGCACCGCCAGGAGCAGGCGCATGTATTCGCCGCGCAGTTGCATCGCGACCCGCGTGCCGAGCTGGGCGCCGATCACCCCGCCCACGATCAGGAGCAGGCCCAGCACGATGTCGACCGTGTGGTTGAAGGTGGCCTGCAGCAGGGCGGTGAGCGCCGCCACGAAGGTGATCTGGAACAGGGAGGTGCCGACCACGATCGAGACCGGCATGCCGATCAGGTAGATCATCGCCGGGATCATCACGAAGCCGCCGCCCACGCCCATGATCGCGGTGAGGATGCCGACCGCCGCCCCAATCAGGGCCGGGAGCAGCGCGCTGATGTAGAGGCGCGAGCGCGCAAAGCGCACCTTGAGCGGCCAGCGATGGGCGAAGCCGTGGCGGTGGCTACGCTTGGGCTGGCTCACCGGGCGGGGCCGCATGGTCTGTAGCACGGTGCGCAGGCTCTCGTTCAGCATGGTGGAGCCGACCGCACCCAGCAGGATCACGTAGGCGAACGCGATGGTGACGTCGATATAGCCCAGCGCCCGGATCACCCGGAACAGCACGATGCCAATCGCGGCACCGACGACGCCGCCCGCCACCAGCACGCCGCCCATCTTCAGGTCGACCGTCTTGCGCTGGACATGGTTCAGCACCGAGCTGAACGACGATGCCAGGATCTGCAGGGCCTGGGTACCGACCGCCACGGCGGGAGGGATGCCCAGGAAGATCAGGAGCGGGGTCATCAGGAAGCCGCCGCCCACCCCGAACATCCCGGACAGGAAGCCCACCACCGTGCCGAGACCCAGCAGCACCACCATGTCCACCGACATCTCGGCGATCGGAAGATAGAGTTCCATGCGCGCTGCGCGGTCCAGTCGATGCCGCCGGCCAAGCCACTTGGTCGGCATGCCGGTGGCTGCCTGTCAACCTCGCAGGGCGGCCAGGATCGGTTCCAGCAGCGTCTGTGGCAGCGCCTCACCGGCGACCAGGCGCAGGTTGGCGGCGGCGGTGGCGGCAGACCCGGTGTCGGGATCGGCAGGCGGACCGAGCCTGGCCGCGAGCCAGTCCACCGCCAGTTGCTCGGCCTGAAGTTCGTCCTGGAGGATCTTCCGGCGCAGCCTGGCCATGCCGGTGTCGGTCGCGGCGAGCGGCTTGGCGAGTTCACGCGCCCGGCGCAGCGCCCGGAAGATCCGGGCACGCTCGTCCCAGCCCTCCGCGCGCAGCCGGGCCAAGTCCGACGCGGTCCAGGGGCGGCCCGCCCAGCCGTCCAGAGCGGCCGAGAGCGCCAGGCTCACGTCCAGGCCGAACTCGTCCTGCAGCAGGAGGCAGCGCTCCGCCACGCCCGGGCGCGCATAAAGTGCCGAGATCCGGGCGAACAAGTCGGGAGTCACTGCCGCCGCGGCGGCGGCTCCATGGCCGGCGGGGTGCCGTCCAGGATCTCTTCGGGCTGCTTGCCGTAGTTGCGGATGCGGACCAGCACGTCGTCCATCTGCTCGGGGCTGAGCAGCTTAACTTCGCCCGCAGCCAGGACCCGCCAATACTGCGCCGCCATCACCTCGACTTCATGCGCCAGGCCCAGGGCCTTTTTCACGGTCGGGCCGAGTGCGATCATGCCGTGGTTGGCGAGCAGGCAGGCATGACGGTCTTTCAGCGCCTCGATCGCGTAGTCGGAGAGCGCCTGGGTGCCATAGCGGGCGTATTTAGCGCAGCGGATGTC
>NZ_WUJP01000191.1 GCF_009806515.1 Geminicoccus flavidas
GTGGCCACCCGCGATCGTGACCATGTAGTGGAAGGCCGGGATGTAGGCGTGCATGCAGGCCAGAGCCACGCAATGCATGGCGTGGTTGTGGACCACCACGTTGATGTCGCGCCGGCTGCGCTGGATGTCCCAATGGAAGCGCCATTCCGAGGACGGCATACGGTCGCCCGCATAGGTCCCGTCCCAGAACACCACTGGCAGGTCTGCAGGCGTCAAGTCCTCGTAGGGCATCCCGGTGGGCGTGATGATGATGCCCTCGTCGATGCGCGCGCTGATGTTGCCGGAGGTACCCTGGTTGATGCCGAGCTCGGTCATGCGCAGGCAGGCATCGATGATCTCCTGCCTGAGCTTGCGGTGCTTGACCTTCGCCATGTTCCTGCCAACTCCCTGCGCTTGACGGAGGAAAGGCTGGGCCGTGGTCAGCACCTCTGTCAACATGCGGGGGCTTGAGCGAGGGGAGCGCCGGAATGGGCGAAGGTCGGCGGGATGCGGTGCTGGTGCTCGACGTCGGCAAGACCAACATCAAGCTGCTCGCCGTCGATGCGGACGGCGGGGTCCTCGCCCAGCGCCGCACGCCCAACTCGACCCTGCCGGGCCCGCCCTGGCGCCATCCCGACGTCCAGGCCACTGAGGCCTGGATGATCGAGGCACTCGGCGAGCTGGCGCGGGAGGTGAACGTCGTGGCAATCGTGCCCACCGCCTATGGCTCGACCTGCGCCATGCTGGACGAGGCGGGCGAGCTGGCCTTCCCGATCATGGACTACGAGGACGAGCATCCAGAGGAGGTGATCCGAAGCTATGCCGAGGTCGCCCCGCCGTTCAACGAGACTTTCTGCTCGATTGCACCCAACGGCATGCTGCTGGCCCGCCAGCTTTGGCGCGCCCGGCACGAGTATCCCGGGCAGTTCGCAAAGGTCAGGACGGTGGTGCCGCTCGGCCAGTACTGGGCCTACCGGCTCTCGCGCCAGCTCGCCTGGGAGCATTGCGCGCTGGGTGCCCAGACCCAGCTGATCGCCACCTCGACCGGCGAGTGGTCCAGCACCGCGCGCCGGTTCGGCTTCGACCGGCTGTTCCCGCAACGCCGCCGTGCCGGCGACGTGCTGGGCCCGATCCGGGCGGAGCTGGCCGATAAGACCGGGATCCCCGCGGGTACGCCGGTGCTGGTGGGCATCCATGACAGCAATGCCGACTATGGCCGCTACCGGATGGCCGGGCTCGACCACTTCACCCTGCTCTCGTCCGGCACCTGGCTGATCACCTTCGACACCGACCTGCCGCTCGCCGAGCTCGACCCGGCCCGCGACATGGTGAGCAACACCGACTTCACCGGCCGGCCGGTCGCCACGGCGAGGTTCATGGCCGGCCGCGAGTTCGAGCTGGTCGCCCAGCTCGAGGGCAGCGGCGGCGGCGAGCCCGACCTAGCGGTGGTGCGCCGGCTGATCGAGCGGGGCACCATGGCGCTGCCGACCTTCAACGCCAATGGCGACACCTTCCCTGGCACGGCCGGCAAGGGCCGAGTGACCGGCCCGGAGCTGGCCAATCCAATCGAGGCCAGGGCGCTGGCCTCGCTCTACGTGGCGCTCGGCACCGACGTGGTCCTGGACCTGCTCAAGAGCAAAGGACAGATGATCCTGGCCGGCGGGCTGGCCAAGGACCGGCTCTATGCCCCGATCCTGGCGGCCCTGCGGGCGCCGCAGCCTTTGTCCGTCTCGGCCGAGCCGGACAGCACCGCGCTGGGTGCTGCGGAGCTCCACTGGCGCAAGATCCGCCCGACCCCGCCGATCGAGCTGACGTCGGTGGCCCCGGCCGAGCTCGCGGGGCTGGCGGAATACCGCCAGCGCTGGCGAGCGGCGGTCGAGCATGGCTGACGGGGCTGGCCGGATGGGCGGGGACGGCTTGATCCTGCGCGATGCCGGACGATAACCATTCGCATGGAACGCCAGCACCAGCCGGCAGACGGCACCGCCCCGCCGGACCTGGCCCGGCTGATCGAGCAGGTGGCGGCCAGCGGCGACCGCGAGGCGTTCGCCCTGCTGTTCCGCCACTTCGCGCCGAAGGTGAAGTCGTACCTACGCCGCCTGGGCGTGGCCGACCCGGCGGCGGACGATCTCTGCCAGGAGGTCATGCTGTCGGTATGGCGCCGTGCCGGCCAGTACGACCGGCGGCTGGCCTCCCCGGCCACCTGGATCTACACCATCGCCCGCAACCGGCGCATCGACCTCCTGCGGCGCGACCGGGGTGCGGAAGCGGAGCTGGACGAACGCGCGCTGGAGGAGCCGGACGGCCAGCCGCTCAGTGACGAGATCGTGGCGGCGAGGCAGATGCGCGAGCGCATGCTGGAAGCGGTGGCGACACTGCCGCCCGAACAGGCCAGGCTGTTGAGGATCTTCTATTTCGAGGAGAAGTCGCACAGTGCCATCGCCGAAGAGATGGCGCTGCCGCTCGGCACGGTCAAATCGCGGCTGCGGCTCGCACTCGGCAAGATGCGGACGCTGATCGGCGGTGGCCAGGGTCAGGAGTCCGAGCCATGAGCGGCGCCATGGACGAGATGCGCCACGACCTGCTCCTGGCCCATGCCGCGGGCCGGCTGCCAGAGCCCCTGGCCCTGGCGGTCGCAACCCATGTGGCGCTCAACCGGGGGGCGCGCAGCCAGCTTCTGGCCTACGAGGCACTGGGCGGCGCCTTCCTGGAGGAACTGGACGATGTGCCGCCGGCACCGGGCAGCCTGGAGGCGGTACTGGCGCGGCTCGATGCGCCGGCACCGCCCGCCCCGGTGCTGCACGGGCTGGACCAGGGCGTCCCGGCCGTGCTGGCACGCCACCTGCCCGCACCGCTGGACGAGTTGCCCTGGGTCTGGCGCGGCCCCTTGTCCGAGTATCCGCTCCTGACCGACATTCCCGGCTACGACACGCGGTTCTTCCGGCTGAAGGCCGGCTGGCCCGTGCCCAAACACACCCACGAAGGCACCGAGCTCACCGTGGTGATCCGCGGCGCCTATCGGGACAATACCGGGAGCTACCGGCGCGGCGACCTGGCGCTGGCGGACGCCAGTGTCGACCACCGGCCCTGGGCCGAGCGCGGTGAGGACTGCTACTGCCTGGCGGTCACCGATGCCGGGCGGCGCCTGACCGACCCGATCCTGCGCCTCCTGAACGGGGTCATCCGGGTCTGAGCGCTCAGACCGAGGACGGCACGGCGGTCACCTTGCCGGCCTTGGGCTCCTCGACCTTGCCGGGCCTCTTCCCGTCGGGACGGCGCGCGTAGCGTTGGGCGAGCGTCGCGCAGACGAACAGCTGGATCTGGTGGAACAGCATCAGCGGCAGCACGATCATGCCCATGGTCGCGGCCGGGAACAGGATGTGCGCCATCGGGATGCCGGCGGCCATGCTCTTCTTGGAGCCGCAGAACACGATGGCGATCTCGTCCTCCTTGGCAAAGCCGCCGCGCCGGCTGACCAGGGTGGTGATCGCCAGGACCAGGGCCAGGATCAGGACGTCCAGGACCAGGACGATTGCCAGGTCGGCCCAGCCGAGCTGGCTCCAGATCCCGGCGACCATGCCCTGGCTGAATGCGGCATAGACCACGAGCAGGATCGAGCCGCGGTCGACCAGCCCCACCACCCGCTTGCGTGCCGCGAGCCACTTACCGATCAGCGGGCGCAGGGCCTGACCCGCCAGGAACGGCGCCAGCAGCTGGAGCAGGATCTTCCACAACGAATCCAGGCTGAAGCTCACCCCACTGGAGCTGAGCAGCAGCGCCACCAGCAGCGGGGTCAGCGCCATGCCGACCAGGTTGGACAGGGACGCGCTGCACAAGGCCGCCGGAACGTTGCCACGTGCGATCGAGGTGAAGGCGATCGAGGACTGCACGGTGGAGGGCAGCACGCACAGGAACATCAGCCCGACCACCAGCTCGTCCGGCAGGAACAGCCCCACCGCCCAGGTGACGCCCAGGCCGATCAGCGGGAACAGGAGGAAGGTGCTCAGGAACACGATCGACTGGAGCCGCCAGTGCAGCAGCCCTTCCAGCACGGCCTTGGGCGAGAGCTTTGCCCCGTAGAGGAAGAACAGGAGCGCCACCGCGGCATAGACGACCTGGCCCATGATCTCTGCACCGGTTCCGTACACCGGCAGCAGCGAGGCCAGGGCGACCGTCAGGATCAGGGCGATCAAGTAGGGATCGATGCCGAAGCGGGACAGGACGGAGCGGAACGGCACGAGGTGCTGGGCCTTCTCGAAGGTTCATCACGGCGGTCTGCCAGGTATCAGCAGGATCGGTCATCCGACGCCGAAATGGAAACGATAATAGCCATCCGGTAACGTGATGACCATCCGCACGGACCGGCCGTGGGGGAGTGCCCGATGCGCCTGGTAGACCCCGTCCTGCTCCGCACCTTCGTCGCCGTGGCCGAGCGCAAGAGCTTCACCGCCGCGGCCCGCGAGCTGCATCTCAGCCAGTCCACGGTCAGCCAGCACGTCGCCCGGCTGGAACGGTCGCTCAAGCGCCATCTGTTCGCCCGCGACACCCATGCGGTGGCACTCACCCCGGACGGCGACGCACTCCTGCCGCTCGCGCACGATGCCCTGCATGCCAACCGCCGGATCGATGCGTTCCTGGCGGGCTCGGCGCTGCGTGGCCATCTGCGCTTCGGCGCGTCGGAGGATTTCGCGCTTTCCGCCCTGCCCGACGTGCTGGCCGAGTTCGCCGAGCAGCACAGCTCGGTCGACCTGGAGCTGACGGTGGGGCTGAGCGGCCTGCTCTACGAGAAATACGACGCGGGCGAGCTCGACCTGATCTTCGTCAAGCGGCGTGCCGGGGACGAGCGGGGACGGGTGGCCTGGGAGGAGGAAGTGGTTTGGGTCGGCCGGCCCGGCATCCGCCCGGACCCGGCAGCGCCCCTGCCGCTCGTCCTGTTCCCGCCGCCCAGCATCACCCGCGCACTGGCGATCGACGCGCTGGAGCGGGCCGGGCGCGCCTGGCGGGTGGTATGCACCAGTGGCAGCCTCAGCGGCCTGCGGGCCGCGGCCCTGGCCGGACTGGGCCTGGCCCCGCACTCGGCGAGACTGATCCCGCAGGGCCTGGTACCGCTCGCCGCCTCCCGCCACCTGCCCAAGCTCGGCCGGATCGAGTTCGTGGTGGTGGGCCCAGGCCGCCCCGATCAGGCCGCGCAGGCGCTAGGCGACATGATCCTGGGCAATGCCGGGCGGATCAGGCTGGGGCGCTCGGGCGAAGCGGGATGAGCTCGGCCAATTGCTTATAGAAGAAGGTGGTCCGGCCGATCCGGCCGTCGGTCGTGAAGCTGTGGCCCGGCACCTGGCCGAACTCGATCCAGCCGCAGTTGCGGTAGAGATGCTCGCCAGCACTGCCGGTCTCGGTATCGAGCATCAGGAGGGTCCGGCCGGCGGCTTGGGCTGCCGCCTCGGCGGCTTGGAGGAGGCGGCGACCAATGCCCCGGCGCCGCGCCCGAGAATGCACCAGCATCTTGCCGATCTCGCCACGATGCGGCGCGTTCGGCTGGTGGGCGAACATCAGCATCACGGTGCCGACCAGGCCCGATCCGTCCTCGGCGACGATCAGCTGCTTGCTGCCCCCGGCGAAGCCCGGCAGCTGGCTCTGCCAGAAGGCCCGGCCATCCCTTCGGGAGAAGCCGGCCAGGAAATTGACCGAAGCACCGGACGCCACCGCGTCGGCCAGGATCTCCGTCAGCTCGTCCAGCCGGGCGGCGGCCTCCTCTGCCTCCAGCCCGCGGATCCGGATCTCGTCGGTCATCGAAGCGGCTCCTGTCGTGGCTGCAGCACGCTCCGGCCGGTCACCAGGAGATAGCGGAGCGGGCGGTCGTCGGGGTTGCGGAAGCTGGCGGGCGGGCCGAAGCGCATCATCAGGCAGTCGCCCGTCTCCAGCAGGGTCAGCTCGTCGCCCTGGCGCAGCTCGAGGCGCCCCTCGAGCACCCAGACATGCTGATCGATCCCGGCCAGCGGCAGACCGGCGAAGGTCACGCTGCCGCCCGGCGCGAACTCGATCTCGACGATGTCGACCGGCGAGCCGGTTCCGGCCGGGGAAACGGCACGACGCTGATAGCCGGTCTCGGGATCGCGCCAGACCGGCTGGTCGGCACGGCGGCACACGGGGTTGCCGGCCGCTTCGCTGCCGGCGAACAGCATGGAAAGGGTGATGCCGAGCCCGCCGCAGATCCGGGCGAGCAGCTGCGCGGTGGGGCTGGACTGGCCGAGCTCGATCCGCGAGAGCATGGAGCGGCTGACCCCGGCGCGCGCCGCCAGATCATCCAGCGTCAGGCCGCTCTCGCTACGCAGGTTGCGAAGCCGCGCGCCGATGCGCCGGTCAAGTTCAGCCGCTTCTATACTCATATATTCAGCGTAGATTCCAATTTAATGGAATCCAAGCGCTACGTGCGGATCAGATGCCGCCGCAGGAAGGCAGCGGCGGGCCGCACGCTGTCTGGGTCGATCGCGTGGCCCAGCCGGGGACGGGCATGCGCCTCCACCGCGACGCCCAGCCTGCCGAGCGCTGCCCGGGCCGCGGCCAGCTCCGTGAATGGCACGACGTCGTCAGCCTCGCCATGCACCAGCAGCACGGGCGGCCGGGGCGGGCCCGGCAGTGGGCCTGTTTCGAGGAAGCGGCCGGAAAGGCCCACGATGGCCGCAGGTGCCGGCGCCATGCGCAGGCCGACCTGCAGCGCCATCATGGCTCCCTGCGAGAACCCCAGCAGCGCCAGCGCCGAAGGCGGCAGGGTGAAGCGCTCGAGCGTCGCGTGGAGAAACGCCGCCAGGATGGGCGAAGCCGCTTCGGCACCGCGAGCCATGTCGGCCGGCAGCCGTGACTGGAGCGAGAACCATTGGCGGCCGAACGGCGCGAGATCGCAAGGCTGCGGCGCGTCGGGGGCCAGGAACACCGCGTCCGGCAGGGCCGCGGCCAGGGCCGGCGCCAGCTCGATCAGGTCGGCACCGTCGGCGCCCAGGCCGTGCAGCAGGACGACGCAGGCACTCGGGGAGGTGCCGCTGACGGGGCCATGGATGAAGCTGGGCAGGTCGGTCATTCTTCGATGCTTGCGGCGTGTCCTGCAGGACAATCAAGATGGGCACCATGAAAGCCGGTGGGATGCTAGGCA
>NZ_WUJP01000192.1 GCF_009806515.1 Geminicoccus flavidas
ACCGGCACGATAGGGAAAGGGTCGAGCTTGGTTCTCGCTGGTCATGACAGGCTGCCGCCTTTGTTCGCGGACGAGCCGATCCGGGTCACCCGGTTCGCCCCCTCGCCTACCGGTTACCTGCATCTCGGCCACGCCTACTCGGCCCAGTTCGCCCATGACGCGGCGCATTATTGCGGCGGCAAGTTCCTCCTGCGGATCGAGGACATCGACCTCGGCCGCTGCCGGGCCGAGTTCACCGAATCGATCTTCGACGACCTGGCATGGCTGGGGCTGCGCTACGAGCAGCCGGTGCGCCGCCAGTCCGAGCATCTGCGCGTCTACGAGCAGGCGATCGAGTGGCTCTGGGAAGAGGGGCTGGTCTATCCTTGCTTTTGCACGCGCAAGCAGGTGAAGGTCGAGGTCGAGGAGGCGGGCCGGGCGCCGCACGGCCCGTCTGGCGAGCCGATCTACCCCGGCACCTGCCGCCATCTCGCCCCGGCCGAGCGGCAGATCCGGATGGATCGCGGCGAGCCGTTCGCCTGGCGCCTGGATGTGGGTGCCGCACTGGAGCGGACAGGACCCTTGTCCTGGTTCGACTGCCGGGCCGGCGAGGTCGCCGCCGATCCCTTGTCGCTGGGCGACATCGTGCTTGGGCGCAAGGACGTGCGCACCAGCTACCACCTGGCGGTCACGATCGACGATGCCCTCCAGGGCGTCACCCTGGTCACGCGCGGCGAGGACCTGTTCCACGCGACCCACATCCACCGCCTGCTCCAAGCGGTGCTGGGCCTCAAGACGCCGCGCTACTACCACCACAACCTGATCGTCGACCGGACCGGTCAGCGGATGAGCAAGCGCAACCGCGCGGTGACACTGCGCCATTTCCGTGACACCGGCCACAGGGTCGAGCAGTTGTTCGAGAACATCACCGCGTCACCGCTTGGCCCGATCCCGCGCCGGCAGCCAGTCTCGAGCGCGCCTGCGCGGCCCATGGCGGGAGTTGCGGCGGACTGAGGCGCTGGCAGCACCTTTTCCTGGCCCTGCTGGCAGCCGGGCTCGTCGCCGCGTGCAATGGCGGCGCGCCGCCGCCTGCCCCGGTGACCGGGCCCTTGCCGGAGATCCGGTTCGAGCCGTCCGGTCCGCCGCTGGCCACCGTGATCGCGCTGCACGGTTTCAACGACCGCAAGGCCGCGTTCACCCAGGTCGGAGAGTGGCTGGCCGGGCGCGGATATCGCCTGGTCGCCTACGACCAGGCCGGCTTTGGCGCCCGGCCGGACCGGGGCTTCTTCGCCGGCACCGAGCAGCTCGTGCGCGAGCTGCTGTTCCGCATCCGGGTCGAGCACGCCAGGGCGCCAGGGGTGCCGATCTGGGTACTGGGAGAGAGCATGGGCGGTGCCGTGGCCCTGGTCGCGGCCGCGCGCGCCGCAAAGGACCTGCCGGTGGCGGGCCTGATCCTGAGCGCGCCGGCGGTCTGGGGCGGGGAGCTCATGGGCCCGTTCCACCGGCTGGTCCTGGCCTCGGCCGTGGCGCTGGCGCCGGAGATGATCCTAACCGGGCGCGGGCTGGACATATTGGCATCCGACAATATCCCGCTGCTGCGCGAGCTGGCGCTGGACCCGCTCTACCTGCCGGGCTCCCGGGTCGACGCGATCGGCGGGATCGTGCGGCTGATGGACGAGGCCGACGAAGCGGGACCTGCCGTCCGCCTGCCGGTGACCATCCTGAACGGCGAGCTCGACCAGGTGATCGTGCCGGAGGTGCAGAAGGCATTCGTCGCCCGGATGCCGGCTGAGACCTGCCGGGAGATCCGCTATCCGGAGGGCTGGCACCTGCTGCTGCGCGACCTGCAGCGCGAGGTGGTGTTCCGGGACATCCAGAAGGTGTTGGAGGGCCAGCGGCCTGGCCACCCCTGCGGCGTCACCAGGGACGCGCCGCCGCCTCGATCCTGAGCGCCAGGTCCAGGGCCGCAAGACCCGCCCGCCCCGGGACCGCGCACAGCCGCTCGCCCCGGATGGCCTGGGCAAAGGCTTCCAGCTCGGCCCGGACGGTGTCCACCGCGGCGAAGTTCTCCACGCTGGCGGCCATCCGGTCGCCGGCCGGGGTGGCCTGGGCCACCGCACGGTTCTGGAAGTCGATCTCGACCGAGCGGGCTTGCGTGTCGAGGAAGGTAGCGCGCCGCGAGGTCGCCTGGGCGATCCGGCTGGCGGTCACGTCGGCGACCGTGCCGCAGGCAAAGCGCAGCCGCGCCTGGACCCGGTCCAGCCGCTCGGACAGGACCGGTCGCCCGTACACCTCCAGGCTCTCCAGCGGGCTCCTGACCACGTCTAGCAGCAGGTCGAGATCGTGGATCATCAGGTCCAAGATCACCGACACGTCCAGCGAGCGCGGCTGGAACGGTGCCTGGCGCAGCATCTCGATGCGTCGGGGGTCCTGGAGCAGTTGCCGGCCATGGATCCAGGCCGGGTTGAACCGCTCGACATGGCCGACCTGGAGCACACGGCCGGCCGCCTCGGCCTGCTCGACCAGCGCTCGCGCCGAGGCCACGTCCGCGGTGATCGGCTTCTCGACGAACACGTGGGCGCCGGCTGCCAGGAAGGCGCTGGCGATCTCCGCATGGGCGCTGGTCGAGGTGGCGACGCTCACCGCATCGACCTGGCCCAGCACGTCCCGCCACTCGGTGGAGAAGCGGGTGATGCCGGGGTCGTTCGCCACGTTGCGGTCCACCACCGCCACCAGCTCGGCGCCGGGCATGCTCGCCCATTTCTGGACGTGCCAGCGCCCGAAATGGCCAGCACCGATCACGGCGACCCTCAGCATCGATCGGTCCCTTTCTTGTCGCCAACGGGTGGCGCCGCCTTCCATAGCTGCCCCGTCCGCACGGCGCGAGGTTCTCGCCTAGCCAGGCGTGGCCAGCTTCAGGCCGATCAGCCCGGCCACGATCAGGGCGACGCTCAGCACGCGGAGCGGGTTCATGGGCTCGCCCATCAGGAAGGCACCCACCAGGAACGAACCGACCGCGCCGATCCCGGTCCAGCTCGCATAGGCGGTGCCGAGCGGCAGGCTGCGCATCGCGACCGCCAGCAGCCAGACGCTGCCCAACATGGCGACGGCGGTCACGACCGAGGGCAGCAGGCGGGTGAAGCCGTCCGACTGCTTCATGAAGCTCGCCCAGACGACCTCGAGGACGCCGGCGATACCGAGATAGATCCAGGCCACGTGGCTGCTCCATGCTGGCCGACAGAAAGCGAGTATTTTATATCCGTCCGGACGGTAGGAAAAGTGGACGTCATGGGACGCAGGCGCAGGATCGACCGGTCCGCGGTGCTGGCGGCGGCGGAGGCCGTGATCGCCGAGGCAGGGGCGACCGGGCTCACCATCGACGCGGTTGCGGCACGTGCCGGGATCAGCAAGGGCGGGGTGCTCTACTGCTACCCGAGCAAGCGCGCCCTGGTCGATGCACTGCTGGAGCGCGATCTCGCCGGATTCGCCGCGGATGCACGGCGGCTGACCGACAGTGATTCCGACGCGCCCGCTGCCCGGCTGCTGGGTCATGTCGCGGCGACGCGGGCCGAGCCGGCACGCTGCCGGGCCAAGGCCGCGAGCCTTTTGACCGCGGCAATCCGCACTCCGGGCGAACAGGAGCCGATCCGCGCCGACTATCGGCGTATCCTGGCAGGCGCCGATACTGGCACGGTCGAGGGTCGGCGGGCGCTGCTCGCCTTCTTCGCCGCGGAGGGCATGTTCTTGCTGCGAGGGCTGGGCTTCGTCTCCCTGCCGGCGGAGGACTGGGACCTGCTGCTGGCGGAGGCGGAGGAGCTCGGCCGCCAGGGCGGCCCCAAGGATGACTGATCAAGGATGAGTGGTGGGGGCGATGCGTCGCTTGCATCGGGCTCGGCCGAACGGCTATGCACTCGGGCGTCAGATCGCCCGATGCCGTGCGGCGCCATGCCCGACGCGGTCACTTCGTCCGGCGACTGCGAGGAGCGAGTAGGCAGGGAGCCGTGCGGCGGGCCAAGAACCCCCGCAGGCCGTGAGGCGCGAAAAAGGGGCTCGCTTGAGCCCCTTTTTCGTGAGGTGGTACCTGCCGGTCCACCCGTGGCGTGAACGAGAGGAATGGTCGCCGATGCCCGACGTCGCCGGGATCGCTGGTGAGCAGCTGCGTCTGTTCGTGGACAAGATCGAACGACTGGAGGTCGAGAAGAAAGAGCTCCAGGAACAGATCAAGGAAGTCTATTCCGAAGCCAAAGGCGAAGGCTTTGATGTGAAGATCCTTCGCAAGCTGATTTCGCTGCGCAAGATCCGGCCCAACGACCGCCAGGAGCAGGACGAGTTGCTCGACCTGTACAAGGCCGCGCTGGGCATGATCTGAGCAAGCCGCCTCTGTAACAGCCCGCGCCGCGCCGCGTCACGTTCGTGTAACATCTTCCTCCTTTACGGGAGGCGGGCCCATCACCATGTTCGAGTTTCTCGGACCGGTGTAGGGCATGCAACGAACGGTGGAGATACTCGCACTCCTGCTGCTGCTGCTGGGTGGCCCGCTGTTCGTGGCCTATACGCGCCCGGAAGTGTTGGACTGGCGGTCGACCAACCATGCGCCGACCAACATCCTGCCAGCACCGGCCGCGCATGACGAGGCGGTGGTGGCGGTCATGGCAGCGCGGGCCTGGGGCTGGCGCGGTGCGTTCGCCGTCCATACCTGGATCGCGATGAAGCCCAAGGGTGCGGCCCGCTATGACCGCTACGAGGTCGTGGGCTGGGGCGTGCAGCGCGGGATGCGCGCCGTGCGCCAGAACATGCGCCCGCCGGATGCGCCATGGGCCGGCAATCCGCCCACGGTCGTGCGCCTGATCGAGGGCGCTGCGGCGGAGGCGGCGATCCCCAAGATCGAGCGGGCGGTGGCCGAATATCCCTATCCCGAGCGCTACGTGATCTGGCCGGGGCCGAACTCCAACACCTTCGTCGCCCACGTGGTCCGGCGGGTCCCGGAGCTGGCCACCGAGCTGCCCGCCCATGCGGTCGGCAAGGACTGGCTGGCCAACTGGTTCCCCCTCGCACCGGCCATGAGCCGCACCGGCGTGCAGCTCTCGCTGTTCGGCGTGCTGGGGCTGACCGTGGCGCTTGACGAGGGCATCGAGGTCAATCTGCTGGGCCTGGTGATCGGCGTGGACCCGCTCGACCTGGCCATCAAGCTGCCGGGCATCGGCCGGGTAGGGATGCGCTGACGGCGGGTGCGGAGCCCCGGGCCCGCACCCGCCGTACCGGATTATTCGACGGGCTGGACGACGCCGCTGGTCTCGGCGGTGCCGGCCAGGGCCTTGTAGGCGAGCCCGGCCAGGGCGGCGCCCAGGATCGGGGCCACCCAGAACAGCCAGAGCTGGCCCAGCGCCCAGCCACCCGCGAACGGCGCCACGGCCAAGCTGCGCGCCGGGTTCACCGAGGTGTTGGTGACCGGGATGCTGATCAGGTGGATCAGGGTCAGCGCCAGGCCGATCGCAATGGGCGCGAACCCGATCGGCGCCCGCTGGTCGGTGCCGCCCAGGATGATGAACAGGAACATGAAGGTCATCACCAGCTCGCAGACGAACGCGGCGAGCATGGTATAGCCGCCGGGCGAGTGCTCGCCATAGCCGTTGGCCGCGAAGCCGCCGGTGACGAAGTCCGCCTTGCCGCTGGCGATGAGGTAGAGGATGACCGCGCCCGCCAGGCCGCCCAGCACCTGCGCCACGATGTAGGGCAGCAGCTCCCTCGCCTCGAAGCGGCCGCCTAGCCACAGGCCGACCGAGACGGCGGGGTTCAGGTGGCAGCCCGAGATATGTCCGATCGCGTAGGCCATGGTCAGCACGGTCAGGCCGAAGGCCAGGGAAACCCCGACAAAGCCGATGCCGAGTTCGGGAAAGGCCGCGGCCAGCACCGCGCTGCCGCAGCCGCCGAGCACCAGCCACAACGTCCCGATGAACTCGGCCACACATTTGCGCGACAGATCCATAGCAGCCTCTCCAAGAAGATCTTGTCAGTTTCCGGTGTTAGATGTGTCATTTTTCGCATCGAGTCGAGGGGACATTGCGGGTTAGGGCTGCCTGGAAGGCTCCGACAGTAGTTATCTTCGCCGGCACCCACGGGACTTGGAGGCACTGGAATCTATGCTTTGCCTCGCCTGCCGAGCGGCGGCGGTCGCCGCCCGCCGGCGGCGCGCCCTCGACTGGTCAGACCACCGGTGCCGGGCTAGCTTCGGCATCGCCGGGCATCCTGCGGCCTGCCGGCGATCGTCCGGGCGGACCGTCAGGGTGCCATCTGGCCAGAGCATCGGACCTGCAATAGAGGCTCGCGCATGAACTATCTATCCCTGGCCCTCGGCTGGTCGATCGTCTGGGCCGGCCTATCCATCACCGAGCCCGCGCGGGCCCAGGCGGTCACGTCCCAGGCACTCGGCGTCATGGATATCGACGGCAGCGGTGGAGTGGACCAGGCCGAGCATGGCATCGCCATGGGCGCGGCCTTCGCCCATGCCGACAAGAACGCCGATGGCGTGCTCGATGCGGACGAGGCGGCACTGCTCTCGCTGCCGCCGCAAGTCGATGCGGACGGGGACGGGCGTATCACCCTGCAGGAATATCTGGACAGCGCCCGGCAGGACTTCGAGGCGACCGACCAGGACGGCGACGGCCTGCTGGTGCCCTGATCGACCGGACGGTGGCGGGCCTGCCGGCGGACGGCGGGCAGCGGGAGTGAAGGATGCGCGTCGTCGTGCTGGGTGGCGGGGTCGTAGGCGTCGCTTCGGCCTACTGGCTGATGCAGGACGGCCATCAGGTCGAGCTCGTGGAGCGCCGGGAAGCAGCGGGCCTGGAGACCTCCTGGGGCAATGGCGCCGTCATCCATGTGAGCTCGGTCGAGCCCTGGTCGGCGCCAGGCGTGCCGCTCCAGGTGCTGCGCTGGATCGGCAAGGAGGATGCCCCCTTCCTGCTACGCCTGGGAGCGTTGCCGCGGATGTGGCGCTGGGGCCTGGAGTTCCTGCGCAATTGCGCCGAGCCCAGGCACCGGGAGAATGCCCGGGCCAATCTCGAGCTGGCGCTCCTGAGCGTCCGGTCCATGGCCGAGATCCGTGCCGCCACCGGCATCACCTATGATCACGCCGCCCATTGCGTGATGAAGACCTTCAACGATCCGGTCTCGCTCACGGCGGCGACCGCAGTCCACGAGGCGCTGGCACCCTATGGACTGATCACCGAGCGGCTCGACGTCGACGCCTGTGTGGCACGCGAGCCCGCGCTGGCCGGCAGCCGGGACCGTCTCGCCGGCGGCCTGTACTTTCCCCAGGACGAGATCGGGGACTGCCCGAAATTCGCCCAAGGTTTGGCCGCCTGGTGTGCCGAACGCGGTGCCGTCCTGCATTTCGGCACGACCGTGGAGCGGATCGAGCTCGGCCAGGGCCTGGTGACGGGCGTGCTGACGTCGAAGGGGCGGATCGCGGCCGACGCGGTGGTGGTGGCGCTCGGGAGCTTCAGTCCGTTCCTCCTGCATGGCCTCGGCCTGAAGCTGCCGATCTACCCGGTGAAGGGAGTGTCGATCACCGCACCCAGGCGGCTCTGGCCCGGTGCGGTGCGCAACGCGATCCTGGACGATGCCGGCCATTATGCGCTGACCCCGGTGGGCGACCGGCTGCGCGCGGTCGGCACGGCCGAGATCACCGGCTACGACGCGACGCCGGACCCTCAGCGCATCCGTGCCCTGGTCGACAAGATCTGCGTCCTGTTCCCGGAGTTCGGGAAGGTGGCGGCCAGTCCGGAGGCGGTGTCCTGGGCAGGGCTGCGACCGGTGATGCCGGATGGCCGGCCGGTGATCGGCCAGACCCGCCTGCCCGGCCTGTTCCTCAACACCGGCCACGGCCACACCGGCTGGACCATGGCGGCCGGCTCCGGTCGCCGGCTGGCCGAGGCGGTGCGGGCCGCGAGCGGGGCAGGCATGGTGAGCGCCGCCTGACCCGGCTGGCGGGCTGCTTGCTCCCGTCCTGTCCGACCGATAGACCTCAAGGATCAGGGAAGAGATGGGATTGCACGACAGATGACCGACAAGATCATTCCGGTTCCCGAGGGCAGCATGGTCCGCCGCGGCGTCCTGGGCCTGTCCGTGGCTGGCGCCGCCGTGGGCGGCCTGACCAGTGCCGGACTGGGCCTGCTGGCGCCGACGCCGGCGCGCGCCCAGGAGGCCGGGACCAGCCGGCTGCAGACGGTCCTGGAGCGCGGCCACCTGATCGTCGGCACCGGCAGCACCAACCCGCCCTGGCATTTCGAGGACGAGAACGGCACGCTGGTCGGCATGGACATCGACATGGCCCGGCTGCTCGCCAGGGGCCTGTTCGACGACCCGGAGAAGGTCGAGTTCGTCCTGCAGGGCCCCGATGCCCGCATCCCGAGCCTGGTGACCGAGAAGGTCGACATCGTCTGCCAGTTCATGACGGTGACCCCGGGCCGGGCCCAGCAGGCCGACTTCACGGTCCCCTATTATCGCGAGGGCGTCGGCGTCATGATGATGGCCGACAGCGACTACAAGACCTTCGACGACCTGAAGGCCGCGGGCAGCAACCTCACCCTTTCCGCGCTGCAGAACGTCTTCATCGAGGACTGGGCGCACCGGGAACTGCCGGAAGCGCGCGTCGACCAGTTCGAGAGCCCCGATGCCGCCCTGCAGGCCCTCAACGCCCGCCGGGTCGACGGCTATTTCGGCGACCAGTCGGCGATCCGCTGGCTCATGCAGCAGGCCCCTGGGCGCTACGTCGACTCCGGCCGGGGCTGGATGCCCAATTCCTATGCATCCGCGGTGAAGCAGGGTGACCCCATCTGGCTGAACTGGGTCAACACTGTCTATCGCGAGGCGATGCTGGGCGTGGATTTCGACTACTTCGCCGCGTCCTACCAGAAGTGGTTCGGCATCACCCTGGAGACCCCGAAAGTCGGCTTCCCGAGCGAGTTCGCCTGACCATAACGACGTAGAGGATGGCCGATCGGGCCGGGCCTGATCGGCCGGCCCTTGGCGGCGCGGCTGCGGAGTCGGCGGGTTGCTCAACTACAACTTCAACTGGTCCGTCATCTGGCGCAATTGGGACGCGTTCCTGGATGCGCTGCTGCTCGGCCTGGGCATGGCGGTGCTCTCGCTCCTGGTCGGCTGCGTAATCGGCCTGCTGGTCGCCTACGCCCGGCTGGCGCAGAACCGCGTGCTGCAATGGACTGCCTGGGCCTATGTCGAGTTGATCCGCAACACGCCGCTGCTGCTGCTCGTGTTCATGTGCTATTTCGGCCTGCCGGAACTGGGCATCCGCTTCTTGGACAAGGTGGAATCCTTTGTCCTGACCCTGTCACTCTATGCCGGGGCCTACATGGCCGAGGTGTTCCGCGCCGGCCTCTCCTCGATCCCACGCCAATATGTCGAGGCGGCCAAGGCGATCGGCATGCGCCCCTGGCAGCGCCAGCGCTGGGTGGTGCTGCCGGTCATGTTCCGCATCACCCTACCCTCGCTCAGCAACAACCTGATCTCCCTGTTCAAGGACACCTCGCTGGCCGCGGCGATCGCCGTGCCGGAGCTGACCTTCACCGCGCGGCAGGTCAACGCCAACACCTTCCGGGTGATGGAGGCCTGGCTCACCGCGACGGCGCTCTACCTCGTCACCTGCTATGCGATCGCGCTGGCCCTGCGGGCGGTCGAGCGGCGCTACGCCTCGATCCGCTGAAGGTTGGACATGGAACGCGGAACCTTTCTCTACGAGGTCTGGGTCGCGCGCTGGTCGCTCCTATCCGGCTTTGGCATCACTTTGTCGGCCTCCGTACTCACCATCGTGATCGCGACCCTCTTGGGCCTCATGCTCGGCATCGGCCTGACCTATGGCTGGCGGCCGCTGCGCTGGCTGATCCGGATCTATGTCGACGCGCTGCGCGGCATTCCGGTGCTGGTGCTGATCCTGTTCGCCTATTACGGGCTGGCGCTGTTCAAGATCAACGTGCCGCCGTTCTGGGCCGGCGTGATTGCGCTCGCGGCCTTTTCCACCGCGCATATCGCCGAAACGATCCGCGGCGGCATCGAGTCCCTGCCGCACGGCCAGACCGAGGCTGCCAAGGCGATCGGGCTGCAGTTCCACCAGCGTCTCGCCTACGTGATCATTCCGCTCGCCACCCGCCGGGTGCTGCCGCCCTGGATGAACACCTGTGCCGAGATCGTGAAGAACACGACCCTGCTCTCGATCATCGGCGTGGTGGAGTTCCTCTTGTCCAACCAGCAGGCGATCGCGCGGAACTACCTAGTGCTGCAGTTCTATCTCTTCGCGGCGGTAGTCTACCTCCTGGTCAAT
>NZ_WUJP01000193.1 GCF_009806515.1 Geminicoccus flavidas
TTCACCATCTCGCAGCTCGGTGCGAAGCTCGAGCGCCGCTACGCCCATTTCCGCTACTGAGGTCATCATGGCGACAAGCAAGGCCGCACTGCTCCTGCAAGCGCGCGGGGTGACCAAGAGCTTCGGCGACCTCGAGATCCTCAAGGGCATCGACCTGGACGTCCGCCAGGGCCAGGTGGTGGCGCTGATTGGCGCGTCCGGTTCGGGCAAGACCACCTTCCTGCGCTGCATCAACCTCCTGGAGGAGTACGAGCGCGGCGAGATCCGGCTGGACGGCGAGCAGATCGGCTATCGGGTCGAGAACCGGGAGCGCCGGCGCCTGAGCGAGGCGCAGGTGTCTGCCCAGCGCGCCCGGATCGGCATGGTGTTCCAGAGCTTCAACCTGTTCCCGCACATGAGTGCGGAGCAGAACGTCATGCTGGGCCTCACCAAGGTGCGCGGCAAGCCCAAGGCCGAGGCCCAGGAGATCGCTCGGCACTGGCTGGACCGGGTGGGGCTGGCCGACCGGCGCGACCATTATCCCTACCAGCTTTCCGGCGGCCAGCAGCAGCGGGTCGCGATCGCGCGCGCGGTCGCGATGGAGCCCCGGCTGCTCCTGTTCGACGAGGTCACCTCCGCCCTCGACCCGGAACTGGTCGCCGAGGTGCTGGCGGTGATGCAGGACCTGGCGAAGAGCGGCATGACCATGCTGCTGGTCAGCCACGAGATGCTGTTCGTGCGCCAGGTCGCCGACCATGTGGTGTTCATGGATGGCGGGGTGGTGGCCCAGGCGGGCGCCCCGGCCGAGGTGTTCGAGCAGCCGGCCACTGCGCGGCTCAGGCAGTTCCTGGGCCGCTTCCACGGCATACTGACGGGTGCTGGCTGACCCGGGCTCGGCCAGAAGCCGCCGCTCGGAACTGGACAGCTTGTCGCAGGTTGTCCACCCACGCCTTGTGGAAGCGGGGGTCGGAAGATGCGGTTCGGGCAGTCGGGGTTGCTCGTGATGCTGGCGGCAGTGCTGTCGGCGCCGGTGGCGGGAGCGCAGGAGGAGCAGGCGGCGGCCGCCGAGGCCAAGGCGGTGGTGCTGGAGGAGAAGGTCGCGGACCAGCCGGCTCCGGTTCCGGCGGCACCTGAGGACAAGATCACCTCGGCCGAGGCCGAGGCGGTCGATCCGGCCGGCTCCAAGCCGCTCGACGACCCACTGACCTGCCTGGCGCGCACCATCTACTGGGAAGCCAAGGGCGAGGGCGAGGCCGGCATGACCGCGGTGGCCGCGGTGGTGATGAACCGCTTGGCCGATCCCGCCTTCCCCAAGACCGTGTGCGCCGTGGTGACCGACGGGCGGGAGAATGCCACCTGCCAGTTCTCCTGGTGGTGCGACGGCCGCCCGGATGACGTCGAGGAGCCGCAGGCCTATGCACAGGCGGTCGAGATCGCCCGCCGTGCCCTGAACCAGCAGATCGACGATCCGACCGATGGTGCGGTGAACTTCCACCTGGACACGGTGCATCCGGACTGGGCGGACGAGTTCGTTCGGACCGCGACGATCGGCGCCCACCTGTTCTATCGCGCGCCCGAGGTAACCGCCGCCGAGTGAGGCGTCAGCCGAACTCGACCCGCTCGATGTCCTCGTCGCTCCAGCCGAAATGATGCGCGATCTCGTGGATCAGGACGTTGCGCACCAGGTCGTTGAAGTCGACGTCGGTCTCGCACCACTCGGCCAGGATCGCCTGGCGGAACAGGAAGATCATGTCGGGCTGGGCACCGCTCTCGCGGGCCTCGTGCAGGCCCACCGGGATGCCGGCATAAAGGCCGGTGAGGTCGTAGGGATTGTCCAGCCCCAGGTCCTTGACCACCTCGTCCTCGGCCAGTTCCTGCACCACCACCGGGACGTCGCGCAACGGGGTGCGGAACGGCTCGGGCAGGTCCGCCAGGATCTCCTGGCCCAGCCGCACGATGTCGTCCGCCGACGGTGGATACCAGCCCCGCTCGTTCATGCCTGCAACCTCACCCCGTTGTGCTCGCCATCAAATGGAACGGGTCCCGCGGGCAAAAAAGACCCGCGGGACCCGCTGCCGGACGAGAGGCCGGTCGCTCAGGCGAGCTTCTGGCGCACGTCCTTGATAGCGGAGCTGATCAGGTCCTGCTCCTTGGCCGGATCGAGCTGCTCGGCGAGCAGGCGACGGGTGGTGCGAATCGCGAGGTCGGCGGCCTTGCCGCGGATCTCGGCGACCGCACTGGCCTCCTCCTGGGCGATCCGCTCCTCGGCGGCGCGGGTACGCCGCTCGATCGAGGCAGTCAGGTCGGCCCGGAGCTGCTTCTCGACCCGCACATTCTCCTCGGCGCCATGCTGAAGGATGCTGGCGGCCAGCCCTTCGCCGTCATGGAGCTGGCGCTGATGCCTGGCGAGCAGGGCCTGGGCTTCCTCGCGCAGGCGCTGCGCCTCGTCCAGTTCGCGCCGAATCTGATCGGCACGACGGTCGAGCGCGCCGATCAGCTGTTCCTTGACCGGCTTCCAGAGCACCAGCGCCAGGATGATGAGCGAGATCAGCAGCCAGAAATACTCGATCATCTCACGCGGCCTCCTTCGTCACCGCGGCCAGCGCCGCTTCGGCGGCCGCGCGCGGGACCTCGCGGCCGATCAGGCGCTGCGTGGCGGCCTGGGCGACCTCGACGGCCACGCTGTGCAGTTCGGCCAGTGCCGCGTCGCGCGCCGCCTGGATCCGCTGCTCCGCAGCCTCGACCTTGGCCGCCAGATCGGCGTCTAGCTCGGCCTGCCGCGCGGTGTTCTCCGCGATCAGCCGCTCGCGGGTGGCCGCAATCTGGCCGCTGGCCTTGGCCTGCGCGTCGGCCACCACCTTCTGGTAGCGCACCAGCGCCGCCTCGGCCTCCTCGCGCAGCTTGGTGGCGCGGTCGAGGTCGGCGGCGATCCGGTCCTGGCGGGATTCCAGCACCTCGCCGACCCGCGGCAGGGCCTTGGTCCTGAACAGCCAGAACAGGAGCAGGAAGCTCACCGCCAGCCAAAAGATCTGGCTGGGAAAGCTTGAGGGATCCAGCTGCGGCAGGCCGGCCGAGGTCTCGTGGACCTCATCCGCGGCCTGGGCGAACACCGGGGCCGCCAGCACCAGGGCCGGCAGGCTCGTGATCATTGAACGCAACAGACGCTGCATCGGCCCCGTTCTCCCGAAGACATCCAGAGAATGTCCGGGCGGTCGGCCTCCCCCAGGGGAGGTCCGCCGCCCGGCCACGGAAGATCAGGTGAACAGGATCAGGAAGGCGATCAGCAGCGCGAACAGCGCCACCGCCTCGACCAGCGCGAACCCGATGATCGCATAGGGGAAGACCCGCTGCTGCACCGAGGGGTTGCGGCCCACGGTCGAGATCAGGGTCGAGAAGATGTTGCCGATGCCCAGACCGACCCCGAACAGCGCGAAGGTCGCGATGCCGGCACCGATCATCTTTGCTGCTTCGACTTCCATAAAACTCACTCCAAGAAGCGGCGCGGACATGCGCCATTGTCCACCGTCACTTCACGTCCGCATGGGGGCCTGGCGAACCTACGGCCCAATCAGTGCATGTGGATCGCGTCGTGCAGGTAGATGCAGGTGAGGACCGTGAAGATGTAGGCCTGCAGGAAGGCCACCACGACCTCGAAACCGAGCAGTGCCACGGTCACCGCGAGCGGGGCAAAGCCGAACACGCCGAGCGCCGTGACGAAGCCCGCGAAGACCTTCAGCATCATGTGGCCGGCCATCATGTTGACGAACAACCGGACCGACAGGCTGATGGGGCGCACGCAGTAGGAGATGATCTCGATCGGCACGAGCAGCGGGATCATCGCCTTCGGCGCGCCGGCGGGCACGAAGAAGTGGGCGAAATGGGCGCCATGGATGGCGAAGCCCAGCGCCGTGATCAGCACGAACACCGTGATCGCCATGGCGAAGGTCACGATGATGTGGCTGGTGAAGGTGAAGGCCATGGGCACGAGGCCCAGCATGTTGCCGAACAGGATGAACATGAACAGCGTGAAGATCGCCGGGAAGTAGCGCATGCCCTCCCGGCCAGCATTGTCCTTGATCAGCCCGGCTATGAATTCGTAGGCGAGCTCGACTACCGACTGGAGCCGGCCTGGGATCAGGGCGGCATGCCGGGTGCCGAGCATGACGAGGCCGTAGGCAGCACCCACCGAGATCATCATCCACAAGGACGACTGCGTGAAGGACAGGTCCAGGCCCGCCACGTTGATCGGCACGAGCGGGTTGATGACGAATTGATGAAGCGGGTCGGCCACTGGATCGCCCTCGTCCGGTTTGTCAGCCCGGACCGCGACCCTGCCCGTCCCCCTTGCCGCCATGCGGATCGATCATGCCGATCCGCACCAGGTGGCGCCAGGCGTTGAGCATGCCGGCCGCGGTGCCGAGCAGGAACAACAGAATGGTCAGGATCGGGCGCGTGCCGAGCCAGCTGTCCAGCGCCAGACCGAGACCTACCCCCGCCACCACGCCGACGACGAGCTCGATCCCGACGGTGAGCCCGGTGCCGAAGTTGAGCTTGGGCTGGTTCCGGTCGGCTCCGTTCCCCTTGCCCACGGCTTCCCGCTGGTCCCGCGCAGCACGGATGCGCTGGTCCAGGTCGGCGAAGGCGCGGTCGTGGTCGTCGTCTGCCATCCATCCCATACCACAGGGACGCACGCGAACGGACGACGCCCGTTCGGTCCGACCCGAGGCGAGCGGCAACCTACTCGGCGGGCGACACAGGTCAAGCAGGCGTGACCGCGACAGGCTGGCTCTTTTGGACGATTCTGTGGAGGCAGGGCAGAAAATCAGGCGCCGGCCGGTCAGGCCGTCCGCCGCATCTCCAGGGCGCGGCCGAGTTCGACCGACACCAGCCGGCTGACGCCGCGCTCGATCATGGTAACGCCGTAGAGCCGGTCCATCCGGGCCATGGTCAGGGCATGGTGGGTGACGACCAGGAAGCGGGTGCCGGTCCGCGCCGCGATCTCCTGGACCAGGTCCACCAGCCGGCCGACATTGGCATCGTCCAGCGGCGCATCGACCTCGTCCAGCACGCAGAGCGGCGAGGGATGAGCTAGGAAGAAGGCGAAGATCAGGCAGAGCGCGGTCAGCGCCTTCTCGCCGCCCGACATCAGGGACAGGCTGGTGAGCCTCTTGCCGGGCGGGCTCGCTTCCAGCTCCAGGCCACCCTTCAGCGGGTCGGTCGGGTCGGTCAGGGTCAGCCGGGCGCCGCCGCCGTTGAACAGGCGGGTGAACAGCTCGGCGAAATGGCGCTCCACCACGGCGAACTGGTCGAGCAGGCGCTGGCGCGCCTCGCCATCCAGGGAGCGCACCGCCTTGAGCAGCCGGGCGGCCGCCTCCTCCAGCTCGGCCCGCTCGGCCGATAGGCGCTCGAACTCCGCGCGCGCTGCCTCGGCCTCCTCCGCTGCCAGCAGGTTGACCGCACCCATCCGGTCGCGGCTGGTGCGCAGCCGGCGGGCGCGCTCCTCGAGCTCCGGCAGCGAACCGGAGAGGGTGCCAGGCTCAGGCTCCGGCAGGGCCTGGTCGGGGAAACGCTCGGCCAGTTCCTCCTTCAGTGCCGCCAGGGCCGCCTGCGCCGCCTGGCGTGCGGTCCGGGTCTCGGCGGCCGCGAGCGCAGCCTGGCGCTCGGCCTGCTCGGCCACCGCCAGCGCCTCGCGCCGCTCGGCCAGTGCTGCCTCGGCCCTGGCCGCCGTGGTTCGCGCCGCGTCCGCCGCCTCCGCCTCTTCGGCTTCCGCCTGGACCAGCGCCCGCGCTTCCCCTTTGAGGCGGCCGGCTTCCGCCGTGGCCCGCGCGGTGCGCCCGGCCAGTTCCGTGGCCAGTTGCGCGGCGTCGGCGATGGCAGCGTCGAGGCGCGCCGCCTCTGCCTCCAGCCGGCCCAGCCGCTCCTGGCGATGGGCGGCACGTTCCGCCAGGAGCCGCAGTTCGGTGCCGGCCTCCGCCAAGCGCCGCTCGGCCTGGGCCGCCGCCTCGCGGGCACTGGCCAGCGCCTGCTCGGCATCCTTCGCCGCTGCCCGTGCATGGCTCAGCTCCGCCTCGGCCGCGGCCAGCTCCTGCTGGCAGACCGACCGGCGCGAGGCAGCGTCCGCCTGTTCCTGCCCGTGACGGGCGAGGGCCGCTTCCGCCGTCGCCCGCTCGGCAAGGATCGCGGCCCGCTGCTCCTGGAAGGCCGTCTCCGCCAGACGCATTCGGCCAGCAAGGCTGGCACTTTCCTCGCGCAGCCGGACGATGGCCGCGGCCAGCCGCTCGCCTTCCTGGCGAGCCAGGGCCTGCTCCCGCTCGGCCTGGGCGACCGCCTGGGTCAGTTCAGTCGAACGCTGCCGCAGCTGGGCCAGCTCCGCCTGCCCTTCCCGCGGGTCGACCGCAGCCGCCCGCTCGGCCTCCATCTCGGCCTCGTCCCCCTGCAGGGCGGAGGCGGCAGCCTCGATCCGCCCCAGCAACTCGTCGAGCTGGACCTGGCGGTGCTGCCAAGCCTGGTCGGCGGCAAGTGCCGTCCGGGCGGCCCGTTCGGCAGCATCCAGGTCCTGGCGCGCGCGGCCCAGCGCCTGCTCGCGGCCCGCCACCGCCTGGCGCGCGGCCTGCCGGGCCGCCTCCGCGGCCTGGTGCTCCGCCCGCAGCGCCGCAGCCACCGGCCGGTCGGCATCCAGCTGGCGGGTCAGCCGCTCCAGCCGGTCGCGCTGGGCCAGCAACAGCGCCGCCGCATCCCTGGCACCCGGCAGGCGGACATAGCCGTCCCAGCGCCACAGGCCGCCATCCGGACTTACCAGCGCCCCGCCATCCGGCAGGCAGCACTGCAGCCGCGCCGCTTCGTCCGGTGGGGCCAGCCAGACGGGGGCGAGGGCACGCGCCAGGGCGTCCGGCACACGCGCCAGATCGGCCAGCCGCGGCAGGTGGGCCAGCTCCGCCGGCGACTCGACAGGTGCGGCCCGCCCCGCCACCCAGTGGCGCGGCGCCTGCGGGTCCAGGGAGGCGGTCAGCCCCTCGCCCAATGCCGCCGCCAGGGCCGCGGCCTGTTCCTCGGCCACCGCGATCGCGGCGATCACCTCGTCGGCCCGGACCGGTGGCAGGACCTTGGCCAGCTCCTGCCGCTCCTGCTCCAGTCGTGCCAGGCCGCTGGCGGCGGCGCTGGCGGCTGCGAGCCTAGCCGCATGCTCGGCTTCGGCGGCCGTGAGCGCGTTGCGTGCCTCCGCCAGCTCCTGCTCGGCCAGAGCGAGAGCGGTCCGGGCGGCGGTCACCGCCTCGGCACTGCTATTCACTTCGGCTTCCGGGCGGGCACCGAGCTTTGCCACCCCGTCGCCGTGCTCCCGGCGCTGCCGGTCGAGCGCGGACCGGCGCTCGGCCAGGGCGGCCAGCCGGCGCTGGAGGCGGCGATGCTGCTCCTCGATCTCCCCCTGGCGCCGCTCCAGGGCGGGCAGCGCCGCCGCCACCGCCTGCCGCTCGGCCCGCAGGCCGGCCAGGGCCGCTTCCGCGGCGGCCAGCCGCTCGGCGGCAGCAGGCTGCCTAGCCTCGGCTGCCGCCAGCTCGGCAGCCAGATTCGCCGCCTGGCTGGCGAGCTTCAGGGATTCGGGATCCGTCTCGGGCGGCACCAGCCGGTCCAGCCGGGCACGCTCGGTCTCGATGGCCGCCTGCAGACCGGCATCAGCCCGGACCAGGCCCTCCAGCGTCTCGCGCAGCCGGGCGACC
The DNA here is from genome assembly GCF_009806515.1 of Geminicoccus flavidas. GTDB lineage: Bacteria > Pseudomonadota > Alphaproteobacteria > Geminicoccales > Geminicoccaceae > Geminicoccus > Geminicoccus flavidus. The sequence goes on from NZ_WUJP01000193.1 coordinate 7,695, forward strand.
TTGGCCTCGGCCTCGAAGCGATGCTCGCGTGCGGTCAGCGCATCCGCTTCCAGCCGGGTGCGGTGATGGCTGGCCGCCGCGGCGGCAGCTTCCAGCTCCGGCTGCTCGGCGGTGCGCTGCGCCGACTGCGCCGCTGCCGCCTCGGCCTCCGCGGCCAGGGACCGCCGTTCCTCGGCCAGCGCCTCGATACGCTGCTCCGCCTGCGCGCGCTCGGCCAGGGCGGCATCGCGGCGCGCCGCCAGCTCCGCGGCCTCGACAGCCGCCCGGTCCGCCTCGCTCCTGCGCGCCGCCACCCGCTCAATCAGCGCCGCATGGCGCGGCACCAGCCGGGCCAGGGCATCACGCGCCGTGCCGGCCGCGGTTTCGGCGGTCTGCAGCCGCGTGATTTCCGCCTGCCGCGCCTGCTCGGCCTGGTCGGCCAGCCGGTCCGCGTCCCGGGCAGCGGTGGCCGCGGCCTGAAAACGCTGGCGGGCATCCAGCAAGCGGGCGGCGGCAAGCTCGGCTTCGGCCTCGCGCAGTTCCTTGGCCACCTTCCGGTAGCGCTCGGCCTGGGCCGCCTGGCGGGAGAGCTGCTCCATCCGGGTTTGCAGCGCGCCGATCAAGTCGGCGATCCGGGCGAGGTTGCCCTCGGTCTGCAGGAGCTTGCTCTCTGCCTCGCGCTTGCGGCTCTGCAGCCCGCCCACCCCGGCCGCTTCCTCAAGGAAACGCCGCCGGTCCTCGGGCTTGGCCTCGGTGACCGCCTGGACCTGGCCCTGCGCCACGATGGCCGTGCCGCGCGCACCGGCACCGGCGTCCTGGAACAGGCGCTGCACGTCACGCGCCCGAACCTCGCGGCCGGCGATGCGGAAGGTCGAGCCGCTGCCGCGGGTGATGGTGCGGCGCACCTCGGCCTGGCCGTCCGTGGCGTGGCGCGAGTAGTCGGTGAGGTCGCCCTCCACCACGACCATGACGTCGGCGAGCTCGCGCGCGGGCCGGCTGCCGGTCCCGGCGAAGATCACGTCGTCCATGTCGTCGCCGCGCACGCCGCGCGCCGAGGCCTCGCCGCTCACCCAGCGGAGCGCGTCGACGATGTTCGACTTGCCGCAGCCGTTCGGCCCGACGATGCCGGTCAGCCCCGGTTCCAGCGTCAGCTCGACCCGGTCGGCGAACGACTTGAAGCCGTGGATGACGATCCGGGTGAGGCGCAACGCCCGCCCCTCGTCAGTTCACCAGGGGATCCAGGATCTCGGAGAAGCCGTCGACGCCGAGATTGCCGGCATGGAGCTGGTCGTTGATCAGGAAGCTCGGGGTGGACTGGATCGAGTGCTGCTGCTCGCCCTCCAGCCGCATCTGCAGGATCGAATCGCCGAGTTCCTTGTCAGCGAGGCAGGCGTCGATCCGCTGGTCGCTCAAGCCCCCGAGCTTGGCGAGCTGGCGCAGTGCTGCGGAGGGGTCATCGGCCACCGCCCAGCGATCCTGGTTCTGGAAGAAGGCCGACAGGAACAAAGGCCCGCGCTCCTGGCCAGCGCAATGCGCCAGGATCGAGGCCTCCAGCGCCGTCTGGTCCAGCGGGAAGTCGCGGAAGACCAGCCGCACCTTGCCGGTGTCGATATACTTCTTCTTCAGCTCGGGCAGGGTCTCGTTGTGGAAGGACGCGCAGTGCGGGCAGGTGAGCGAGGCGTACTCGACCATGGTGACCGGTGCGTCGGGCGAGCCGATGACGAATTCCTGAGCCGTCTCGGCCAACGCCGGCCCCGTCCCCACGAGGCAACAGGCGGCGACAGCGGCAAGGAGCAGCGAGCGACGATCCGACATGACTTCTCCTAGCTTGGGGCGATGGGCCTGACCTGCGCGCGGGCACCGGCCATTCCATAACCGGCGCGCGAGCACAAGACGAGCGGTTCACGTGCTGGGCGGCGCTTCCGGCTGAAGCTGTTGCGCCCATTGGTCGGCAGCGACCTGCGCCTGCTCGCGCTGGGTGGGGCTCAGCACGTTGGTCAGGCGGTCGAGTCGCTCGGGCGCCTTGGGATGGCCGTTGCGCGCCGCCAGGAGGTACCAGCGATAGGCGGAGACCGCGTCGCGGGCACCCAGCCGGCCCCGGTCATGCAGGTCAGCCAGCTTGTACATGGACTTCTCGTCGCCGACGGCGGCGGCGCGCTCGTACCAGACGGCCGCCTGCGCCGGCTCAGTGGGCCAGGCGGAAGTGTCGGAATAAAGGTCGCCCAGGCGGGCATAAGCGCGGCTGTCGCCCAGGCGGGCGGCCCGCTCGAACAGCTCCACGGCGCGGACCTTGTCCACGGTCACCCCGTCGCCGTCGGCATAACGCTTGGCGATGTTGAACAGGGACTGGGCATCGTCGTTCTGCCCGGCCAGCTCGTAATAGCGCAGCGCCTGCTCGACATCGACGGCCACGCCCGCCTCGCCCCGCTCGAACATCCGGGCGAGCTTGACATAGCTGCTGACCCGGCCGGCCTGGGCCGACTGGGTGTACCAGTAGACCGCGAAGTCGCCGTTCTGTGGCACGCCGCGGCCCTCGCGGTAGAGGTCGCCCATCCATTCCTGGGCCTGGGCATCCCCTTCATCGGCACGCGGCTCGATCAGCTTGTGCGCCTGGTCGTAGTAGCGCGCCGCCTCTACCAGGTTCCGCGGCACCCCGCCCTCGCCCAGATAGAGCAGGTTGGCCAGGCGCAGCTGCGCGTCGATCAGGTTCTGCGTGGAGGCTTGGCGATAGAGGTCGAGGGCGCGCTGGCGGTCGCCGGGCGTCGCTTCCGGCCCGTCCTCCAGCACCCTGGCATATTCGTAGAGCACCAGCGGGTCGCCCGAGCTGGCGAGCGCGGCATAGACGGCTAGCGCCTGGTCGCGCTCGCCGTCGTCGGCCAGGGCGCGTGCGCGCGCCAGCTCCGCCGCCGGCACCGAAGGGGCGGCCGTGGCGGCGACCCGGGGGGCGGGCTGGCCAGCACAGGCCGCAAGGGCCACCAGCGCCAGCAGCGCCAGCACAGCCCGACTCATCTTCCCGTCTCCTTGGCCCCGGTTCCGGTTCCAATGGCTCCTGTCCGTTCGGCGACCGCGATGGCACAGCCCAGCCGCAGCAGTGCCGCCGCCAGCTCCGGGTCGGCGATCTCGGCGGTGGCCCCGCTCAGCCGGGCGACTTCGGCGTCATCGGGTCGGGCGGGACGGCGGCGACGCGGCGGCGGCGGGCGAAGCGGGGGTGCCTGCACGATCCGCAGGCGCGCCACGGCCGGATAACCGTAATGGGCGTTGACACGCTCCACCACCTGCCGCTCGGAGAACTGGAGGTCGAGTGCCGCCGAGGCGGCCGCGTGCAGCACGAGCGTGCCGCCGCTCTGCCGGCCCGGCGCGAAGCTCACCCGCACCGGCTGGCAGCGCGCCGCCAGCCGCTCGCCCACCACCAGCGGCCAGTCGCGGATGAGCGTGGTCGCCGCCAGGCCGCGCCGGCGCGCAGCCGGGGCGATCACCGCCTCGACGAACTCCCCCAGCCTGTGGCTCCGGGTCACCTGCACCGCCGCTCCGCTCGACATTTCGGGCACGACGCCCAATTTCGCTCCGGCGAGCATATCGTCCTGGCCCGCCGGGATGGAGCATGCCACAGCGACGGCTACCGAAAAAAGCACAAGAGCAATACCGCTTGGATCGAGCCTCTCCAGCCCTGGCCCCACCCCTGGCTCCCGTGGCCGACCTGCTCGCCTGGTACGACCGGACGCGCCGCCGCCTGCCCTGGCGCGCCCTGCCGGGCGAGCGGGCCGATCCCTGGGCGGTGCTGGTCAGCGAGATCATGCTGCAGCAGACCACGGTCGCGACGGTGAAGGGCCGCTTTGCCGAGTTCCTCCACCGCTTCCCGACGGCGGCGGCCCTGGCTGCGGCAGAGATGGACGAGGTGCTCCATGCCTGGCAGGGCCTGGGCTACTACCGCCGGGCGCGCGCGCTGAAGGCCTGCGCGGAAGCGATGGTGGCCCGCCATGGCGGGCGGGTGCCGGACGAGCTGGAGGCCCTGCTGGGGCTGCCGGGGCTGGGTCCTTATACGGCCAGGGCAGTGGCCGCGATCGCGTTCGAGCGGCCGGTCGTGCCGGTGGACGCCAATGTCGCGCGGGTGGTCGGCCGGCTAATAGCGCTGGAGCTGCCGCCGGTCAGGGCCGCCCGGCGCCTGCAGGAAGCGGCCGACACGCTGGCCCTGGCCGAGCGTCCGGGCGACGTCGCCCAGGCGCTCATGGAGCTGGGTGCGCTGGTGTGTCTGCCGCGGGCACCGGGCTGCCTGGTCTGCCCCTGGCGCGGTGCCTGTGCCGCCCATGCCTCGGGCGAGCCCGAGCGGTTTCCGGGCCGTGCGGATGCGAAGCCCCGCCAGGAGCGCCACGCCGTGGGCTTTCTCCTGGAGCGGCCGGACGGCGCCATCCTGTTCCGCCGCCGCCCGGACCAGGGGCTGCTGGCAGGCATGATGGAGCTGCCCTCCACCGACTGGCTGCCGGAGCCGCCCGACAGCGCCGAGATCCGGGCGGCAGCACCGGTGGGTGGGGAATGGCAGATGCTGCCCGGCACGGTGCGCCACCTGTTCACCCACCTGGACCTGTCGGTGCGGCTCCTGCGTGGTAGGATCGAGGACGCGCCGCCCGAGGGTGTCTGGGCGGCGCCGTCGAATCTGGCCGGGCTGGCCCTGCCGACACTCACCGTGAAGCTGCTCCGCCATGGCGGCGCCTGGGTCGGCAAGGGCGGGAAGGGAGTGCGTTGATGCGCATCGTCACCATCATCGTGGCCATCCTCGCCGTGCTGGTCGTGGCGGTGCTGGCGGCGCCCTTCCTGGTGCCGCGTGACTGGCTGGTCGCGAAGGTGTCGGACGCGATCAGGGACGCGACCGGCCGCCCCTTCGCGATCGAGGGTGATATGTCCCTGGCGCTGATCCCCACGCCGCGCCTGGTGGCCGAGCGGATCCGGCTGGGCGAGGGCGACACGCCGCTGCTCCAGGTCGGCAAGCTTGAGGCGGTGGTGGCGGCCATGCCGCTGCTGCAGGGCCGGGTCGACGTGCAGCGCTTCATCCTCGCCGCCCCCGTGGTCCATCTGCGCGTCGACGAGAATGGCGTCGGCAACTGGCAGACCCATGCCGGCACCCCGCAGGCGGGCGGC
>NZ_WUJP01000194.1 GCF_009806515.1 Geminicoccus flavidas
AGCGGCGACACTTCGGACGGCGGGGGCGGCGGCCTGCCCGATCTGGCCCTGGGCGAGATCCGGGTCGAGGATGGTGTGGTCGACTATGCCGATGCCCGCAACGGCCAAGCCGCGCGGATCGAGGACATCGACATTGAGGTCCAGGCACCGGACCTGCGCGGGCCATCCAGCGTCGCCGGCACGGCGCGCTTCCGTGGCGAGCAGGTGGACGTCGACCTGCAGGTGCAGGACACCAAGGCGCTCATCGAGCAGCAGCAGAGCCAGGGCAGCATCGCCATCACCGGCCCGATCGCGGCAGCCCTCACTGGCACGCTGTCGGCTTCCCCTTCGGGCACGGTGCAGGTCGACCTGCCCGAGGTGGCCCGAGCGGTGCGCTGGCTGGAGCTGCCGGTCCCGCCGACGGCACCGATACCGGAGCGGATGGCGCTCGCGGGCCGGCTCGCCATGGCCGGCCAGATCGTGACCTTCGACGATGCCAAGCTCACCAGCGACCTTTTGCAGGCCACGGGTGCCCTGCGGTTCGACGGGACCGGCGCCCGGCCAAAGCTCGGCGGCGAACTCGCCACCGAAGTGATCGACGTCGCCCGGCTGATGTCGCCGCCGGCACCGCCCAGCACCAGCGAGCCACCGGCGCCGGCCGCGCCGGCCTCCGGCGACGGGCCCGCCCCCGATCCGCTCGACCGACCGCTGAACCTGCCGACCTCGCTGCCGCTCGACCTGGACGTGGCGGTCGCGGCCAAGGGCATCAAGGCGCCGCAGGCGACGCTCGGCCCCACCCGGGTGCGGGTCACCTCGGGCCCGAACTTCGTGCTGCTCAACCTGGTGGAGGCACAGGCTTATAGCGGCAAGATCACCGGCCGGGTGAACACCGCGGCGGATGCCCAAGGCGTGCCGAGGGTGGCGATCAGGCTGTCAG
>NZ_WUJP01000114.1 GCF_009806515.1 Geminicoccus flavidas
GGCAGCGGCAGCTCGTTCAGGATCTCCTCGACGTTGGGCGAGGCCGGCAGCGGCGCCAGATCGATCATCACCGCCGCCGGTGGCTCGCCCGGGATCTCCACTGGCCGGCGCCAGTTCAGTGCCACCAGCGCCACACCGCCATGCAGCGCCGCCACCACCAGGAAGGCGGCCATCCAGCGCCGAAGGTCGCCCGGCCCTCCGCCCTCGGAGATCTGATAGGGAAGTGCCGCCGCGCTCACTGGGCAGGCACCACCTCAAGGCCAACCAGCCCAACCTTCAGGTAGCCCGAGGCCCGCATCAGGTTCATCACGGCCATCACCTCGCCATAGGGCACGCCCTCGTCGGCACGGATGAAGATCCGCTGCTCCTTGTCGCCCGAGGTGGCGCGGTCCAGGCCGCTGCCGAGGGCGGCGCGGTCGACCTGGTCGCTGTTGATCGCGACCGAGAGGTCCTTTTGCAGAGACACGAAAACCGGCGCTTCTGGCCTTGGCGATGCCTTGGCATTGGCAGGGGGCAGGTCCACCGCGATGTCGGCGGTCGCGAGCGGTGCGGCCACCATGAAGATGATCAGGAGGACCAGCACCACGTCGATGAACGGCGTGACGTTGATGTCATGGTTGTCGCCGAGGTCGTCGCCATCGTCGAGCTTCGCTGCCATTGCTACTCACTCCGCTGCACGGGCATAGCCGCGGCCATGCGCACCGCGGCGGTCGAGGTCGCGCGACACGATGCGCATCACCTCGGCCGACATGTCGCCGACCAGGGCGCGGTAGCCGGAAATCTGCCGGGCGAAATGGTTGTAGACGACCACGGCCGGGATTGCGGCCACCAGGCCGATCGCCGTGGCGAGGAGCGCCTCGGCGATGCCGGGCGCCACCACGGCGAGATTGGTGGTCTGGCTTTCCGAGATGCCGATGAAGCTGTTCATGATCCCCCAGACCGTGCCGAACAGGCCGACGAACGGGGCGGTCGAGCCGATGGTCGCGAGCACGCCGGTGCCGCGGATCATCCGCCGTCCAACCGCCGCCTCGATTCGGTCGAGGCGGGACGCCACGCGCTCCTTGATGCCGGCCTTGCCGTCCACGGCGGCTTCCAGGTCCTCCGACATCTGCAGCTCGGTCTCGGCGGCGGCGAGCAGGCTGCCGGCGACCAGGTCGTCTCTGGCCACCCCCGCCAGCGCCTCTCCCAGGTCGGGTGCCCGGGCCAGCCGTGCGGTCGCGCGCTTGGCTCGACGCCTGGCCATCGCCAACTCCAGGAACTTGGCGAGACAGATCGTCCAGGTGACCACGGAGGCGAAGGCGAGCCCGACCATGACCGCCTTGACCACTAGGTCGGCAGCCATGAACATGCCCCAGGGCGACAGGTCGTGGGGCAGGTTGGCCGACGCGGCGCTAAGCTGCTCCTGCTCCAAATGGAGGATGCCCATGCCGTCGCCCAGGCCCGGCACGATCGGCCGTGCGGCTGCCGTCCCGCCGGACGGGGCGGGCTCGCCCAGGGGCAAGGCTTGGTCCTGGCCCCTGCCCTCTGCCGGGCCGGCACCCGCCATCCCTGCAGTTCCGGCCACCGGGGCCGGTGGCGGCTCCTGAGCATGTGCCGCCCCGGCAAGCACGGAGACCAGGGCCAGGACCATCACCGGATACCGGAGGCCCGGAAGATCCAGCCGTGCAGCCACCGCATCACGGACCATGAACCGCTCTCTAGGTTAGAACCACTTTACTTTGCCTCTACCCACCGTATTTCTGGCGTGAACGGGCAGACGGCAAGACTCGCGCATCGTCTACGACCACGCGCACCGCATGTCTTCCACCAATTTCAGAATTTCTGCCTGGCGCATGCATGGCCGGTGCCCGAAAAGGCAGGAGGCGCCCGGGCCGGAGCCCGCACGCCTCCCTCGAACCCGAAGCCGCGCTGCGATCAGCTGCGGGCGTCGTCCGCGAAAATATCGCGGTCCTTGGTTTCCGGCACGAACAGCACGCCGATGACCACGGTGGCCGCCGCGATGACGATCGGGTACCAGAGCCCGAAATAGATATCGCCTCGCCAAGCGATCATCGCGAACGCCGTGGCCGGCAGGAGGCCGCCGAACCAGCCATTGCCGATATGGTAGGGCAGCGACATGGCGGTGTAGCGGATCCGGGTCGGGAACAGCTCGACCAGGGCGGCGGCGATCGGGCCGTAGACCATGGTCACGTAGATGACCAGGATCGTCAGGATCACCACCACCATGAAAGTCCGCCCGTCGAAGATGTCGAACGGGTGGTCGAGCTTCACGATGTCCGGGTCACCGGGCGCCGGGTAGCCCTGCGCGATCAGGGTCGCGGTGACGTCGGCGGTGAACTGCTCGCCCAGCGCTGCCGCATCAGCCCCGGCCCGCTCCGCGTCGAAGGCCTGGATGGTCTGGTCGCCAATCCTGATCGAGGCGATCGTGCCGGGCGGTGCGGGTTCGACCGTGTAGTTCACCGCGTTCTTGGCGAGCAGCGCCTTGGCGATGTCGCAGGAGGTGGTGAACTTGGCGGTGCCGACCGGATTGAACTGGAAGGAGCAGCGGGCCGGGTCGGCCACCACGGTGACCGGGGTCGAGGCCTGGGCCGCGGCCAGCGTCGGGTTGGCCGTCTCCGTCAGCATCTTGAACAGCGGGAAGTAGGTCAGCGCCGCGAGCAGGCAGCCCAGGAGGATGATCGGCTTGCGGCCGACCTTGTCCGACAACCAGCCGAAGAACACGAAGCCGGCGGTGCCGATCAGGAGCGACCAGGCGATCAGCAGGTTGGCCGAGTAGCCGTCGACCTTGAGGATGCTCTGCAGGAAGAACAACGCGTAGAACTGGCCGGTGTACCAGACCACGGCCTGGCCGGCGGTGAGGCCCAGAAGCGCGATGATCGCGAACTTGGCGTAGCGCCACTGGCCGAACGCCTCGGAGAGCGGCGCCTTGGACTGGGTGCCCTCCTCCTTCATCCGCTTGAACGCCGGGCTCTCCTGGAGTTGCATCCGGATCCAGACCGAGATGCCCAGAAGGACGACCGAGATCAGGAACGGGATGCGCCAGCCCCAGTCAGCGAACGCTTCCTCGCCGAGCATCGAGCGGACCATGAGGATGACCAGCAGCGAGAGGAACAGGCCGAGCGTCGCGGTGGTCTGGATCCAGGACGTGTAGAAGCCGCGCCTTCCTTGCGGCGCGTGCTCCGCCACATAGGTGGCGGCACCACCATACTCACCGCCCAGCGCCAAGCCCTGCAGAAGGCGCAGGATGATCAGGATGGTGGGCGCCAGCAGACCGATGCTGTCGGCCGTGGGCAGGATGCCGACCAGGAAGGTCGAGACGCCCATGATCAGGATGGTTATCAGGAAGGTGTACTTGCGCCCGACCAAATCGCCCAGCCGGCCGAACACCAGTGCGCCGAACGGCCGGACCAGGAAGCCTGCGGCAAACGCCAGCAGAGCGAAGATGTTGCGCGTGGTCTCATCGAACTGGGTGAAAAACTTGGCGCCGATGATGACCGCCAAGGAGCCGTAGAGATAGAAGTCGTACCACTCAAAGACTGTACCCGCCGACGAGGCGAAAATCACCTTACGTTCTTCCGCCGTCATCGGCCGGACCTTGCTGTCCGCTCGGGGACGACCGGCTACTGAAGCCATGGCCTTGATTCCCTGATCGACCGGATCCGCCGGCGACAGCCTGCCTGCCGACATCTCCATGTCGGGCGGGATCGATCAGCGGCGGAACTGCCGGCCTCATGGGCCCGATCCTGCTCGATCCCATTATCCCTGATCCGTTCAGGCGCCCCCGGGAGCCGAAGGCTCCCGCCGACACACCGCCTTCCGCCGCGGTGCGCAACGCTAACCTCATATACGAGGCTCCGGTAGCGTCCTGCAGGTGCATCCAGGGCGCGAAATCGATCTAGCAGACTACGACACGATGGATTTTGCCGCAGCGCCACAGGCGGCGTCAGACATGCACGTCGCCGAATGCCATCTCGCCCTGGCTTTCCGGCCGGCGCAGGGAAGCCGCCGCGATCCAGATGTAGAACGCGGCGACGACCAGCATCACGATCCAGCCCGGGACCGGCCCGATCGCAGCGTTGCTCAGCCATTCGCCGAACGACTGCACCAGGCGCAGCTGCACGCTGTCCTCGGGCGGAGCGGTGGTGCTGGTCTTCACCAGCCAGGCGAGCAGCAGGATCAGGAACATCCAGCAGTAGTTGCGGCGCAGCCGGCGCGCCATCGCCCGGCGCAGGTCGATCAGGAACAGGGGCCGGCGCAGGTCCTCGCCCAGCGCGCGCACCCAGTCGTCGCTGGTGTCGGGGGCGGGCGCGAACACTTGGGCGAAGTAGTTGCGCTCCATGCGGCGCACCCGGTTGCGGTACACGTCAAAGAACCGGTAGCGGCGCGCCTCGATCACCAGGAGCAGCAGCACCAGCAGCATGGCGAACAGGAGCACGCCGTGATGCGCGTTGGGCGTGGAAAGGGACACGGACAGCAGGGCTGCCACCACCGTAATCGCCCAGTTGCTGGTCCGGTCGATCCGGTCGCGCCAGCCGGCCATGCGGGCAATCTCGGCGCGGTGGAAATGCGCCAGGATGGTGATGAACTCGCTCGGCGTGCCCGGAAACACCGGCGCCCGAACGGCCGGGGTGAGGTTGCGCTGGCTGCCGTCGAGCATCTTCCCGTCCTTCCCTAGTCCGGGTCGGTCAGGAGCAATGCAGCACGCCCGGCTCGGCCCGGATGCTGACATCAACGGTGTGGGACGGCCCCGGTTGCAGCGGGCCGGCGGCGACTGGTGGGCCTGGCAGGATTTGAACCCGCGACCAAGCCGTTATGAGCGGCCCGCTCTAACCCCTGAGCTACAGGCCCCACCGGGCGGCGGTGATAACGTCGTCCCCCAGTCCTGGCAATCGATGCCGGCCCAGCGGCGATGCCGGTCCCACGGCTGTTCCGCCCGATGACGCATTGGGGGACGATGCCCTGCGGCTGCCCGGCCCCAGCCCCCGCATGCGGAGCCTTGGCCGCTGCGCTGATGGAACTTGCGGGCTACGGCCGCGTCACGACCAGATCGTCACCTTCGCGAGCAATCTCGATCACCTCGCTTTTTTCGGCGCCGAGTTCCCTCGGCGCCGACAGGATGATGCTCTGGCCCGGGGTGAGCACGGCCTCGAAGCGGATGGGACGCTCCGTGCCCTTGGTGAGCGTGATGACCACACGGAAGCCCTCGGGTTCGACTGTGTAATAGCCGCTGCCCGAGACGACGCCGATATTGATGCTGCCGCCCTGCAGCGGCTTGGGATGGGTGGTTGCCGCCTGGACGGAGCCGGAAAGCGCGAGAACGGTCGCGGCCACGATCAGGTACCGACAGATTCCCATGGTGAAGAGCCTCCACTTGCCGGTTGCCCCATCCGGACATGCAACGGCCGGGCACTGGAGCGGCCAGGACGGGGAACTTCCCATATCCGGCTGCCCGAGCATCTCCCGGGAAGACGAAGCTCGCGTCCGAGGTGATGGCTGCAGGAACAAATAGGCTGCAGCCGGGGAATGGCGATGCTTCGCCGACCGCGCGGCGCCGGCGCTCGCCGGCACCAACTGGCTCAAGTGCCACAGGCGGGAAGACCGGAAGCGGGTGGCGGTCAGCATGTTCCGCTGACCGCCACTGCTCGCTCAGGTGTCCAGGAACGAGCGCAGCTTGCGGGACCGGGACGGGTGCTTGAGCTTGCGCAGCGCCTTGGCCTCGATCTGGCGGATACGCTCGCGGGTCACGCTGAACTGCTGGCCGACCTCTTCCAGCGTGTGATCGGTGTTCATGCCGATGCCGAAGCGCATGCGCAGCACGCGCTCCTCGCGCGGGGTGAGCGTGGCCAGGACCCGGGTGGTCGACTCGCGCAGGTTCGAGAGCGTCGCAGCCTCCAGCGGCTGGACGGCGTTCTTGTCCTCGATGAAGTCGCCGAGATGCGAATCCTCCTCGTCGCCGATCGGAGTTTCGAGGGAGATCGGCTCCTTGGCGATCTTGAGGACCTTGCGGACCTTGTCGAGCGGCATGTTCAGCTTGATCGCGAGCTCTTCCGGGGTAGGCTCGCGGCCGAACTCGTGCAGCATCTGGCGCGACGCACGGACCAGCTTGTTGATCGTCTCGATCATGTGGACCGGGATGCGGATGGTCCGCGCCTGATCCGCGATCGAGCGGGTGATCGCCTGCCGGATCCACCAGGTCGCATAGGTCGAGAACTTGTAGCCGCGCCGGTACTCGAACTTGTCCACAGCCTTCATCAGGCCGATGTTGCCTTCCTGGATCAGGTCCAGGAACTGCAGGCCGCGGTTCGTGTACTTCTTGGCGATGGAGATCACGAGGCGCAGATTGGCCTCGACCATCTCCTTCTTGGCGCGGCTGGCGTCGCGCTCGCCCTTCTGCACCAGGCTGACGATGCGGCGGAACTCGCCAATCTGCAGGCCGGTCTCGTCCGCAATCGCCGCGATGTCGCCACGCAGCGCGATCACCTCGTCACGGTGACGGGTGACGAAGTCCTGCCAGTACTTGTCCTTGAGCGTCGCGAGGTTGTCGAGCCAGTCCGGGTCGAGCTCGTGGTTCTGATAGGCGACGATGAACTTCTCGCGGCTGACCTTGGAGGACAGCGCCAGGCGCAGCAGCTTGCCTTCCAGGGACTGGAGCAGCTTGTTCATGTCGTTGAGCTGGGCGACCAGCGCTTCCACCTTGAGCGGGTGGAGCTGGATGACCGCCATGGCCTCGACCATCTCCTTGCGCGACAGCTCGTACTCGGCCTGGAGCTGGCGGGTGACCGGGCGGTTGGCTTGGATCAATGCCAGCCGCTCCTCCTGGAGCTGGCGGAGCTGCATGTAGCGCTCGGCAATGGCGTCAAAGGTTTCCAGCACCGTATCGCGCAGCTTGGCCTCGAGCATCGAGAGCGACATCGCGTCGTCCTCGTCCTCCTCGCTCTCGCTGCCGGCAACCTCGGGCGCCTGGGCCTCCTCGTCCTCCTCGTCCTCGCCCGCCGGCACCGCGCGGCCATTGGCGGCCGGCCGCTCCCCGGCCGTCCCCTCGGCGGCTGCGGCCTCGTCCGGGGACGGGCCGCCCTCGTAGGTGGCCTCCAGGTCGATGATGTCGCGCAGCGGCACGCGGCCCTCGCGGATCGCGTCACGCCAGCCGATCACCGCACGCATGGTGAGCGGGCTCTCGCACAGGGCCTCCAGGACCATGTTGCGGCCGGCCTCGATGCGCTTGGCGATCTCGATCTCGCCCTCGCGCGACAGGAGCTCGATCGAGCCCATCTCGCGCAGATACATGCGGACCGGGTCGTCGGTTCGGCCGAGCTCCTCCTGCTCGCCCTCGTCGGCGTCGTCCTTGTCGGACTCCTCGTCCTTGTCGGCCGCCTGCTGATCGTTGAGCTCGAGATTGTCCTCGCTGTCGGCCTGGCTGCGGGCGTCGCCGTCCTCGGCCTCCTCGCGCACCACCGACACACCGCGCGATTCCAGATAGGCGATCATCTCGTCCATCTGTTCCGGCGTGGCGCTGGCGGGCAGGCCGTTGTTCAGCTGGTCGTAGGAGATCGAGCCCTTCTCGCGCGCGGTCTGCACGAGCTTGCGCAGGGCGGGATTGGCCTGGAGCAACTGCTCCACCCCCGTCCTGACGATGGTCTTGGCCGCTGGCTTGGCCTTGCTCGACGACATCGCCACCTTGATGGGCTGGCTCTTCGCCATGCGGGAAACCTCCTGTCGCGGCCGGTCCAAGCCGCTAAGCCGGAATTGCCAATGCCCGCCCGGTTGCGCACCGAGCGGAGAAAGCTGCTACTGTTGCGAAAATGGCACGAGGGACAGGGGAAAGGGCACGCGGCGTCAGTCGCCGACATCGCCATCGGGTTCCAACGAACTCGCGAACGCCGCGCGCGCACGTGCCCGCAGCATCCTCTTTCCGCGAAGCCTGGCCCACTGCTCGAGGACCAGTTCGTCCGACGTCGCCTGGCGCTGGTGGTTACCAGAGGACCGATCACGCAGGATGCGGTCAGCAAGTTCGCCCAAGCCTGACAATGCCAGATGGTGGGACAGGGCCCGGCCGTCAAGCTCCGCAGTAGGGTCCTCGTCCAGTGAAAGTGCATACCACTCGAGCATGTGGCTCACGAGCCGCTGGTGGTCGGGAACCTTCCACCCGAAATCGGCAATCTCCTCCTCGAGCGAGCGCAAATGCCTGGGCTCGGCCAGCACCGGCGCCAGCAGTGCCTGCTCCAGCCGCTCCCGTTCGTCGAACGGCCGCAGGCTGCTGCCGGCGACTTGGGCCGTGGCCGGCTGGCGGCGCTGCACCGTGCGGAACGGCATCAGGATGTCGAGCCTGCGGCGGAACTCCGTCACATACTGGCGCTGCAGCTCCGGATCGCCGATCCGGCGCAGCCGCTCGATGCAGTCGCGACGCAAGGCGGCACGCCGCTCCGGCGTATCGATCGGCCGCCCTTCGATGCCGACCGACCAGAGAAAATCGACCAGGGGCACCGCACCGTCCAGCACCCGGTGGATGGCAGCCGGCCCCTCGCCGCGCAGCAGGTCGTCCGGGTCCTTGCCGGGCGGCAGGAAGGCCACGCGCAGCGACCGGTCCGGCGACAGATGGGGCAAGGCCCGTTCGGCGGCACGGTCGGCCGCGCGCCTGCCAGCCTCGTCGCCGTCGAAGCACAGGACGGGCTCGGGCGAGAGCTTCCACAGGCGCTGGAGCTGCCGCTCGCCCAGTGCAGTGCCGAGCGGTGCCACCGCGAACGGCAGACCCGCCTCGTGCATCGCGATCACGTCGACATAGCCCTCGACCACCAGGACGCGGCGCGCCTGGCGTGCCGGAGCCAGGGCGAGATCCAGGCCGTAGAGCAAGTCGCCCTTGTGGAAGAGCGGCGTTTCCGCGGTGTTCAAATATTTCGGCTTGGCATCGCCGAACGCACGGCCGCCGAATCCCACCACCCGGCCGCGCTCGTCCCGAATCGGGAACATCAGGCGGTTGCGGAACCGGTCATAGGGCCGGCGGCCGGTTTCCTCGTCGAGCAGGACCAGTCCTGCCTCGGCGAGCTTGGCCACCGACAGGCCGCGGGCGCTGAGCGCTTCCTGGAGTGCATGGCCGCTGCCGGGCGCATAGCCCAGGCCGAAGCGCCGGACCTGCTCGGCCGGCAGCTGACGGCCGGCGAGATAGCCCCGTGCTTCCCGGCCCGCCGCACCCTCGAGTTGGGCCGCGAACCACTCGGCTGCCGCCTGATTGACCGTATAAAGGTCCTGGTCGACGCGCTGCCCTTGCCCGCTCTCGCGCCGCGGTGCCAGGATGCCGGTCAGTTCCTCCAGCCGCTGCAGCGCATCGGCAAACTCCAGGTTCTCGACGCGCATGACGAAGTCGATGGCATTGCCATGCGCGCCGCAGCCGAAGCAGTGGAAGAAGCCCTTGTCCTCCACAACGCTGAAGGACGGGCTCTTCTCCTTGTGGAACGGACAGAGCCCCTGCCACTCGCGCCCCTTGCGCACCAGGCGGACATGGCGGCCCACAATCTCGACCAGCGGCAGGCGCGCCTTGAACTCGTCCAGGTTCGGCCGTGGCGCCCTGCTCAAGCCCGCGTCCTCCGGAGAATGTGCCCGCTCAGTGCAGCCGCTGCTGCAAGAGCAGCTTCGCCCGACCGAAGTCCATCCGTCCAGCGAACTGCGCCTTGAGCTCCGTCAGGACCCGGCCCAGGTCCTTCACCTTCTGGGCGCCGGTGCGTGCCAGCGCGGCGTCGACCGCCGCTAGCATGGCCTCCTCGCTCATGGCGGAGGGCAGGAAGCGAGAGATGACCTCGATCTCCTCCTCCTCCTGCCGCGCCAGCTCGAGCTGGCCCTGTTCCTCGTAGCGCGGGATCTGCTCGCGCCGCTGCTGGATCATGGCAGCGAGCATGCGTTCGACCTCCTGGTCCGAGACCTGCTCCGACCGGCCCGATTCCTTGTCGCAACTACGCCGCTCGTTCAGCGCGCAGCGAACTAGGCGGAGCGTGCGCACGGCCGGCTCGTCATTCACGGCGACCGCTTCCCGCAAGGCGGCCTCAACCTTCTCACGCAGCACTGAACCACACTCCAATGGCCAAACGCCCGCACGCCGCGAACGGTTCGCAGCGGACGGGCAGCGGCGCGCGGCAGGTATCCCTCCATTGAACGGGTTTCAAGGGGCAGCCGTTTCCGGCTGCCGCCTGTCCGCCCCGGCACCGGCGCATCCAGCGCGAATCGGAATCCAGCCGCCTTGACCGGCGGTTGAGCCGGTGGCAGAAGCGGCGGGGTCGTGACGCATGTCACGGCCGCCGTTCCGCACGCCCGCCGTCCAGACGGGCAAAAGCCGCATTCCGGAAGGCGCGCCATGACCAAATCGGGCTCCAAGCCTACCGCCGCCCTGGCGCTCGCCGACGGCACCGTGTTCCTCGGCCGAGGCCATGGCGCTGCCGGCACCCGCACCGCGGAGATCGTGTTCAACACCGCGATCACCGGCTATCAGGAGATCCTGACCGATCCGTCCTATGCCGGGCAGATCGTCACCTTCACCTTTCCGCATGTCGGCAATGTCGGCGTGAACGGGCAAGACAGCGAGGCACTGACGCCGCACGCCGCCGGTGCAGTGTTCCGCGCCCTGCCGACTCCACCGTCCAGCTGGCGGGCGGAGCAGTCGCTGGAAACCTGGCTGGCCGACCACGGGATCGGCGCCATCTCGGGCGTCGACACCAGGCGGCTGACCCGGCGCCTGCGCGAAGCGGGCAGCCAGAACGCGGCGCTGCAGGTGGCGCCCGACGGCCGGATCGATGTCGATGCGCTGAAGAAGGCGGCGGCCGCGGCCCCATCCATGGTCGGCCAGGATCTCGCCGCCGTGGTCTCGGCCACTCAGCGCTATGGCTGGGATCAGGGCGGCTGGGATCTCCAGGGCTATCGGGCGGGCCGGGGCGACGGCCCGCACATCGTGGCGGTCGACTACGGCATCAAGAGCAACATCCTGCGCTCGCTGGCCGAAGAGGGCTGCCGGATCACCGTGGTCCCGGCGACCGCCACCGCCCAGGAGATCCTGGCGCTGGAGCCGGACGGGGTCCTGCTGGGCAACGGGCCGGGCGACCCGGCCGCCACCGGCCAACACGCGGTGCCGGTGATCCAGGAGGTGGTGGCGTCCGACCTGCCGGTGTTCGGCATCTGCCTGGGCCACCAGCTCCTGGGCCTGGCGCTGGGCGCGCGCACGATGAAGATGCCGCACGGTCATCACGGCGCCAACCACCCGGTCAAGGACCACACCACCGGGCGCGTCGAGATCACCTCGCAGAACCACGGCTTCGCCATCGACGAGGCGGGCCTGCCCCAGGGCGTGACGATCACCCACCGCTCCCTGTTCGACGGCACCATCCAGGGCATCGCCCTGGAGGGCAAGCCGGTCTTCTCGGTGCAGTATCATCCCGAGGCATCGCCCGGTCCGGCTGACAGCCACTATCTGTTCCAGCGGTTCGTCGAGGCGATCCGCGCGCGCCGCGCCGCCTGACCTGCCGCCATCCGCCTTGCCCAGAATGCCGACCCGCCGAGCCTGACCCCATGCCCAAACGTACCGACATCAAGTCGATCCTGGTGATCGGCGCCGGCCCGATCGTGATCGGCCAAGCTTCCGAGTTCGACTATTCCGGCACCCAGGCCTGCAAGGCGCTGCGCCGCGAGGGCTACCGGATCGTCCTGGTCAATTCGAACCCGGCGACGATCATGACCGACCCGGAAACGGCGGACGCGACCTATATCGAGCCGATCACGCCGGCCTTCGTCGAGAAGATCATCGTCAAGGAGCGGCCCGACGCCCTGCTGCCTACCATGGGCGGGCAGACCGCGCTGAACACCGCCAAGGCGCTGGCGGAAAGCGGGGTGCTCGACAAGTACGGCGTGGAGCTGATCGGCGCCAAGCTGCCGGCGATCGACAAGGCCGAGGACCGGGCCCTGTTCCGCGAGGCAATGATCAAGATCGGCCTCGACATGCCCAAGTCGGTGGTCGTGCGCTCGATGGAGCAGGCGCGCGAGGCATTGGAGCTGACCGGCCTGCCGGCGATCATTCGCCCCTCCTTCACGCTGGGCGGTACGGGCGGCGGCATCGCGTACAACCGCGAGGAGTTCGAGCGGATCGTGGCGTCCGGCCTGGACGCCTCGCCGATCACCGAGGTCCTGGTCGAGGAATCGGTGCTGGGCTGGAAGGAGTATGAGATGGAGGTAGTCCGCGATCACGCGGACAACTGCATCATCATCTGCTCCATCGAGAACGTCGATCCGATGGGCGTGCATACCGGCGACAGCATCACGGTGGCCCCTGCCCTCACGCTGACCGACAAGGAATATCAGCGGATGCGCTCCGCCTCGATCGCGGTGCTGCGCGAGGTGGGCGTCGACACGGGCGGCTCCAACGTCCAGTTCGCGATCGATCCGGCCAGCGGCCGCATGGTCGTGATCGAGATGAACCCGCGCGTGTCGCGCTCCTCGGCCCTGGCGTCGAAGGCGACCGGCTTCCCGATCGCCAAGGTCGCGGCCCTGCTGGCCGTGGGCTACACGCTGGACGAGATCCAGAACGACATCACCAAGGTCACGCCGGCCAGCTTCGAGCCGTCGATCGACTATGTCGTCACCAAGATCCCGCGCTTCACCTTCGAGAAGTTCCCGGAGACCGAGCCGCTGCTCTCCACGGCGATGAAGTCGGTGGGCGAGGTGATGGCGATCGGCCGGACCTTCCAGGAAAGCGTGCAGAAGGCCCTGCGCGGCCTGGAGACCGGCCTGTCCGGCTTCGACGAGATCGAGCTGACCGAGGGTGCCGATCCTCGAGAAGTGCTGGTCGAGATGCTGGGCCAGCCGACCCCGGACCGGTTCCGCGTGACCGCCCAGGCGCTGCGCGAGGGCATGAGCGTCGAGGAGATCCATCGGATCACCCGGTTCGATCCCTGGTTCCTGCGCCAGGTCGAGGAGATCGTCCAGGCCGAGGCCCGGATCCGGGCCGAGGGGCTGCCGGAGGACCGCGAGGGCCTGCATGCGCTCAAGAGCATGGGCTTCTCGGACAAGCGCTTGGGCAAGCTCACTGGCCTGGACGAGGCCGAGGTGCGTGCGCGCCGGCATGCGCTGAAGGTTCATCCGGTGTTCAAGCGGATCGACACCTGTGCCGCCGAGTTCGAATCGCAGACCCCCTACATGTACTCGACCTACGAGGCGCCGGCGTTCGGCGAGGAGGAGGCCGAGGACGAGAGCCGGCCGTCGGACCGGACCAAGGTCATCATCCTGGGCGGCGGCCCCAACCGGATCGGCCAGGGCATCGAGTTCGACTATTGCTGCGTGCATGCCGCGTTCGGGCTGAAGGACGCCGGCTTCGAAACGGTGATGGTCAACTGCAACCCGGAGACGGTCTCGACCGACCCTGACACGTCTGACCGGCTCTATTTCGAGCCGCTCACCGCCGAGGACGTGCTGGAGATCTGCGCCAAGGAAGCCAGCAACGGCAAGCTCTTGGGCTGCATCGTCCAGCTAGGCGGCCAGACCCCGCTCAAGCTCAGCCATCATCTGGAGAAGGCCGGCATCCCGATCCTGGGCACGCCCGTCGATTCGATCGACCTGGCCGAGGACCGCGAGCGCTTCCAGGGCCTGCTGCAGGAACTGGGGCTGAAGCAGCCGGAGAACGCGACGGCCGCCAGTGCCGAGGAGGCCGTGCAGAAGGCCAACGCACTGGGCTACCCGGTGATGCTGCGCCCGTCCTACGTGCTGGGCGGGCGGGCGATGCGGATCGTCCATGACGAGATCGAGGCCAAGGCGTTCGCCAAGGAAGCGGCGGCGGTGTCCGAGCAGGGTGCCGTCCTGGTCGACCGCTACCTGTCCGATGCGATAGAGGTCGATGTCGACGTGATCGCGGACGGCAGGACCAGCGTGGTCGCGGGCGTGATGGAGCATATCGAGGAGGCGGGCGTCCATTCGGGCGACAGTGCCTGCTCGCTGCCGCCCTACTCGCTCCCCGACGAAGTGGTCGTGGAGATCGAGCGGCAGGCCAAGGCGCTGGCCAAGGCCCTGAACGTGCGCGGCCTGATGAACGTGCAGTTCGCGGTCAAGGGCCGGGTCGTCTACATCCTGGAGGTCAATCCGCGCGCCTCGCGGACCGTGCCGTTCGTCGCCAAGGCGATCGGCAAGCAGCTCGCCAAAATGGCGGCTCGGGTCATGGCGGGCGAGCCGCTGGAAAGCTTCGACCTGGACATCCGCCGGCAAGACCATGTCGCGGTCAAGGAGGCGGTGTTCCCGTTCGCGCGCTTCCCGGGCGTCGACCTGATCCTCGGTCCGGAGATGAAGTCCACCGGCGAGGTGATGGGCCTGGACCACGATTTCGGCCGGGCCTTCCTGAAGGGGCAGATCGCGTCCGGCCAGGAGCTGCCGCGCAGCGGTGCGGTGTTCCTGTCGGTCCGCGATCAGGACAAGGCGGCTGCCGTCGAGATCGGCCGGCGCCTGGTGGAGCTGGGCTACGGCCTGCTCGCCACCCGTGGGACTGCCCAGGTGCTGCGCGAGGCGGACGTTCCGGTCCAGGAGATCAACAAGGTCCATGAAGGCCGGCCGCACATCGTCGACCGGATCAAGGACAAGGGCGTGGTGCTGATGATCAACACCACCGACGGGCGCCAGGCGATCAAGGACAGCTACTCCTTGCGCCGCGAGGCGCTGATGAACCGCGTGCCCTACACCACCACCA
>NZ_WUJP01000195.1 GCF_009806515.1 Geminicoccus flavidas
CTGCCGGCCTGCAGGTGGCCCCGCTGCTGCGCGACCTGGTCCAGCAGGAGCGGCTGGACGGGCGGATGGCCCTGAACGCAGATCTGACCGGTGACGCGCGCACGGTGCGCAGCCTGATGGGCGAGCTGGACGGGACCGCCGACGTCACCCTCCTGAACGGCGTGGTCCACGGCTTCGACCTGTCGCGCCTCTCGGGCGACCCGGTAGAGGTCGCGGCACGCCTCGCCCAGGGCGGGCTCTCGGGCGGGAACACGCCGTTCGGCCGTGCCGGGGCTAGCTTCACGATCGCGAACGGGATCGCGCGCAGCGATGATCTGGCGGCCGAGACCCCGCTCGCCAACATCAGCGGCACGGCCCGCCTGAACCTCGGGGCGCAGCGGATCGAGGAGATGCGCCTGATCCCGAAGTCCGTGCCCGGGCGCGGCGGCGTGCTGGGGCGGATCCCCGAGGTGCCGATCCAGGTGTCCGGCCCCTTCAGCGGCCCGAGCGTGAGCGTCGACGCCGACGCTGCCCTTGATCTGCTGGCCAGGGACCCAAACACGGTGAACCGGGTACTCGACCAGGTGAACAAGCTGGGCGGCAAGGACGGCAAGCCGCTCATCCCCGAGGGGGCCGGCAGCCTTTTGAGAGGGCTGCTGGGCAAAGGTCAGTAGGGAGCGCCGTCCTCGACATTGGCCAGGTGCAGCGGCAGGCGCCAGGGTACGATCACCACGAGGTCGAAGCGCAGGACGGTGGCAGGGTCGACCCGGTGGCCGGAGAGCCAGTACTCGGCGGCCCGGCGCCAGCGGCGGCGCTGCTTCGGGCGCAGCGCGTCCAGGCCGTCGGCACGGCTGCGCCTGGCCTTGACCTCGACGAAGGCCAGCACCCTGCCGCGGCGCGCCACCAGGTCGATCTCGCCGACCGGGGTGCTGTACCGCTTGGCCAGGATCCGCCAGCCACAGAGGCGCAGCCAGAAAGCCGCGAGGTGTTCCGCCCGCCGCCCGGCCTGGTCCGCGCTCACGCACCGTCCTTGCGGGCCACCCGGCGATAGACCGCGTTCGCGTCAAGGTTGAAGCGCGCGGCCACGAACCTTGCGGCCTGGCGGGGGGCCATGCTGGCGGCCGCTTCCGCAAAGGCGGCGGCGAGCGTAGCGTCGTCCACCTCCACCGGCTGGGCGGCCGGCGGGCCGATCACCAGCACGATCTCGCCTCGGGGTGCCCCCTGGCCGGCAAAGCGCTCCACCAGCTCGGGCAGCGCGCCGCGCACGGTTTCCTCGAACCGCTTGGTCAGCTCCCGGCACACGGCCGCCGGCCGTGGTCCCAGCACCTCCGCAGCGTCGGCCAGCGCCTCGGCCAGCCGGTGCGGCGCCTCGTAGACCACCAGTGTGGCCGGCACCCCGGCGAGCTCGGCCAGCACCGC
>NZ_WUJP01000196.1 GCF_009806515.1 Geminicoccus flavidas
CCGCCGCGCCGCCGCCCTGGCCGGCAGGAAGCCCTGGAAGAAGAACCGGTCGGTCGGCAGGCCTGCCACCACCAGGGCTGCCAGCAGTGCCGAGGCGCCCGGGATCGGCCAGACGCTGCTGCCCTGGGCGATTGCCGCACCCACCAGCTTGAAGCCCGGGTCAGAGACCAGCGGGGTGCCGGCATCCGAGATCAGCGCCAAGGTCGCGCCTGCAGCGAGCTCGGCCAGGACCCTTGGCCTGACCGTCTCGGCATTATGCTCGTGATAGGGCTGCAGCGGCCGGTTCAGGCCCAGATGGGCGAGCAGGCGGCGTGAGATCCGGGCGTCCTCGCACAGGATACGGTCGGCGCCCGCCAGGACGTCGCGCGCCCGCGCGGTGACGTCCCCGAGATTGCCGATCGGGGTCGCCACCACATAGAGGCCGGGCGCGAGTTCTCCTTTCGCCCCGGTTCCGCTAGCTTCCCCCTCGTCGAACCCGTCCAACGGCTCGTTCGCCACGTCTGCCCTTTCCTCGGCCCCTTGAGGTGATCGCGTGATGCGCCCTGCGAAGACGACCCCGCTCGCCACCACGGTCGCGCTGGCCGGCATCATGCTCGTGGCGGCCTGCTCCCCGCAACGCCCGGTTCCCTGGCGCCAGACGCTGCCGAACCCGGACGTGGTGGCACCGCTGCCCGAAGCGCCGAAGGGACCACCCAAGGCCGCCCTGCTCCTGCCGCTGTCCGGCCCGTCCGAGGCGATCGGTCAGGACCTGATGGACGCCGCACAGATGGCCCTGTTCGATGCCGGGGAGAACCAGCTGGAGCTGCTGCCGTTCGATACCGGCAGCGAACCCGAGGGTGCGATGGTGGCGGCGCGCGCCGCGGTGGCCAGCGGCGCTGACGTGATCATTGGGCCGCTGTTCGCCCGCTCGACCACGGCCATCACCCCGATCGCCAACCAGGCGAATGTCGAGGTCCTCTCGCTGTCGAACGATTCGAGCGTGGCCAGGCCGGGCGTCTGGGTACTGGGGCTACAGCCCGAGGAGCAGGTGGAGCGGGTGGTGCGCTTCGCGGCCCAGAACGGCGTCAGCCGGGCAGCGACCCTGGCCCCGGCGGATGCTTATGGCGAGAAGGCGGTGCAGGCATTCCGCCAGGCCGCCGCCACGTCCGGACTGGAGCCCGCTGGGATCGACACCTACCCGCCTGCCGACAGCACCCCCAGTGATGCGGTGGGGCGGGTCGCCCGGGCGCTGGGCGTGGTGCCGTCGGATGGCCAGCGCCCGGCCACGCCGCCACCGCCGGGCGGCGCCGTGCTCTTGGCCGACGGGGGAGCCCGACTGCGCGCGGTGGCTTCGCTCCTGGCCTATCACGATGTGGACCCGGGGCAGATCCGGCACTTGGCGACCATGCGGCTTGCCGACGACCCCTCTGCCCTGCGCGACCCACAGTTGCAGGGGGCCTGGCTCGCCGGCCCGGCCCCGGAAGCGTCCGAGCAGTTCGCCGACCGGTTCAGCCAGGTGTATGGCCGCCCGCCCAGTTCGGTGGCGCTCCTGGCCTACGACACCACTGCGATGGTGGCGGGCCTGTCCCGGCTGGGGCCGCTCGAGCCCGCCCGCTACACCGACAGCCAGGGCTTTCTCGGCCGTGCCGGCATCTTCCGGCTCCTGCCGGACGGCCGCACTGAGCGCGGGCTGGCGGTCATGGAAGTGAACCAGGGCACGCTGCGCACGGTCGACCCAGCCCCGACCCTGTTCGGCGGTGGCATGGCGACGCTCGACGGCAGCAACTACTAAATCACCCGAAGGTTAATCCTTCCGAAGCTAAATCAACTTACACTTGTGCTGCCGGTCGAGCTGGTTTATCGAAATGTGACCAAGGCTCGGCACGTCAGGATGCGGCATGGTGCAGGACAACGGTCCGCGTGACAGGCCGCGATCCGGCCTCTTCGAGATGGCTGGCGCGTGGCGCGGGCCGCCGCTGGCCGGTCATGGGGCCAGCGTGACCAGCCTCGCCGCACGCTGGACCACTGGCCGGCATGCGGAGCGGCGGACAGCCATCCGGGTCCTGCTCCTGGGCGAGGATGCCGAAGGCACCGAGACGATCCGCCTGCTGCTCGAGCATGCCGGCAGCGAGCGCTATGTCTTCCGCTGGCTCATCGAGCCGCCGCTCGATTTCCGGCTGGACGGGACGAGCTTCGACCTGGTGATCGTGATGGCCGAGCCGGCGCTCGGCAGCGGCATGGCGACCTTCAGCGCCCTGCGCGCCGCCGGGCTCACCGCGCCGATCGTGCTGGCCAGTGCCGGCGTGGAGGACGACCTGGTCGAGCGCGCGGTCGACCTGGGCGTGGCCGACGTGCTGGACGCCACCGACCTCGACCTGCAGACCCTCGACCGTACGGTGCGGGCCGTGCTGGCGCGGGCCAGCCGCGACCGGCAGCTCTACCAGGCGGTCCGGCGCGACGACCTCACCGGCCTCGCCAACCGCGCCTCATTCCGCGACCGCCTGGATCACGGCCTGACCCTGGCGCGGCGCAGCGGCAGCAAGCTCGCCTTGCTGCTGGTCGACGTGGACGACTTCAAGTCGATCAACGACCGGTTCGGCCATCCGGGCGGCGACGAACTGCTGCGCCGGGTCGGCGAGCGGCTGCGCTCCAGGGTGCGCGAGAGCGACACCGTGGCGCGGCTGGGCGGCGACGAGTTCGGCGTGCTGCTGCTCAACATTGCCCAGCCCGAGGATGCTGCGGTGGTGGTGCGCAAGCTGCTGGATTCGCTGAAGCCGCCGATCGACCTGGACGGCCAGCCGGCCCAGGTGGCCGCCAGCATCGGCGTTGCGGTCTACCCGGACCACGCTCAGGAGGCCCAGCGCCTGATCCGGCTGGCCGATGCCGCGATGTACCGGGCCAAGCGCGCCAATGGCGGCGGCTGCTGCTGGCACGACGACAGCCGGCCGCTGGCCAGCCCCGATGCGGAGGAGCTCGCCACGGCCATGGCGACCGACGCCGTGTCCTTCGTGCTGCGCCCGCAGGTGGCACTGCAGGGGGGGCGGGTGGCGATGGGGATGCGGCCGGTCTGGCGCCACCCGCGCCAGGGCCTGCTCGACCTGCTCGCGATGCGGGCGCTGGTGGAGGAGGCGGGTGCGGTCGAGCAGCTCACCGAGCGCCTGCTGGCCGCGGCGGCGGCCAAGCTCGCCGAGTGGCAGCGGCATGGCTTCGGCAAGGCCCGCATCACCCTGCCCATGCTGTCGCGCCGGCGCCTGGCCTGGGCCGGCCTCGCCGATCGGATGGCGGCCGCGGCCAGCCGGCAGTCGATCCCGCCCGAGCGGCTGGAGATCGAGATCGACGAGCAGTTGCTGGTCGAGGATGCC
Organism: Geminicoccus flavidas; assembly: GCF_009806515.1. Taxonomy (GTDB): domain Bacteria; phylum Pseudomonadota; class Alphaproteobacteria; order Geminicoccales; family Geminicoccaceae; genus Geminicoccus; species Geminicoccus flavidus. Next base: position 3,342 of record NZ_WUJP01000196.1, read on the forward strand.
CAGACTGGCGGCCAGGGGGCCGCGGCCTTCGCCCGCGCGGGCGTGCCGGTAGGCCTCGACCGGTTCGGCGCCGGCACCATGGCTGCCGGCCTGTTCACCACCGTGCGCCCCTCGTCGATCAGGCTCTGCCCGACTGCCCTGGACGCGGACGGGCCGGCCGACCGGCTGATCCTGTTCCAGGCGATCACCGCGCTCGCCCACCGTCTGCAGATCCACAGCATCGCCACTGGGGCCGACACACCCGGCCGGATGGAGCAGGCGCGCCGGATCGGAGTCGGCGCGGTCGAGACCGCCGTCGCCTGCATGCCGGCCGACGATCCCTGCCTGCCATGGCTGCGGATCGCGATGCGCCGGGCCGTCTGAACGGCACCAGGAGACGCCGGGCCGGGCCGGCGCAGCGACCTCAGGCCAGATGCATGCCGCCATCCGGCAGCAGCAACTGACCGGTCACCGACTCCGCCTGGAGGAGGTAGCGGAGCGCGCCCACGATCGCCGCGGCGTCGCCCGTCCCGCCCAGTGGTGCTCGTTCCGCCAGCCGGTTGAAGGTGGCATCGTCCATGTCCGGGTCGCGGATCGCCACGCCCGGCCCGATCGCGACCACGCGGATCGCAGGTGCGAGCTCGCGAGCCAGGATCCGGGT
>NZ_WUJP01000197.1 GCF_009806515.1 Geminicoccus flavidas
GGCGGTCCACAGAGCCGACTTGGCCAGCGTGTAGGACAGGCGCCGTCCGCTCGGCCGCAGGATCCGCTGGTCGAGCAGGTTGACGATCACGCCGCCGGCGCCTGTGGGCAACTGGCGGGCGAAGGCTTGGCTCAGCAGCAGCGGTGCCACCAGGTCGATCCGCAGCACCTCCTCGAGTTGCCGTGCCTCCAGATCGGCCAGCCGGTCGTCGGGGAACACGGCGGCACTGTTCACCAGCACCCCCTGCGGCCCCAGAAGGCTATTGGCCGTGGCGAGCAGCACCCCGATGGCGGCGAGATCGCGCAGGTCGGCCGGCACGAGCACTGCCTGACGGCCCAGTGCCCGGATCTCGCCGGCCAGGCGCTCGGCATTGGCGTCGACCGCACGGACATGGAGGGCTAGGTCGTAGCCGTCCTCGGCCAGCGCCAGCGCCATGGCCCGCCCCAGCCGGCGCGCGGCACCGGTGACCAGTGCCCGCCGCGGCACGGAACCGGCCCTGCTTCCGACGGTCACCGTTCCAGCTCAAGGAACTCGTGCCAGATATAGCCCTGGCCGCCGTCCGGGATCACCACCTCCAGCCAGCCGTCGCGCTGGCCCACCACCTGCACCCGCTCACCGCTGTTCAGGCTCCCCAGCCGGTTCGAGCGGGTATTGGGGCCGACCCGGTAGTTGACCGCCTTGGTGGTCACGTAGAAGGCCCCTTCCCGAGCGAAGCCCTCCTCACTGGCGGCAGCTGTCCGGTCGGTGTCGGCCTGGGCGCTCCGGCGCCTGGCCCCCAGTGCCGTGGCCATGTCCAAGTCGTGCCGGGCCTCCTCCGTCCGCCCGAGCGCCTCGAAGGCGCGGCTGCGGTTGAGCCAGGCGTCGATGTTGGTGGGCTCCAGCTCGATCGCCCGGCCATAGTCGGCCAGCGCATTCTCCGTGTCGTTCAGCCGCCAGCGGATCGAGGCACGGTTGACATAGGCCGCGGCGAAGTCGGGCCTGAGCCGGATCGCCTGGTCGAAGTCGGACAAGGCGCGCTTGTCGTCGTCTAGGTTGGCCCAGGCACTGCCCCGGGCGTTCCATGCCGCCGCCATCTTGGGCGCCAGCTCGATCGCCGTGGTGAGGTCGACGGTGGCCTCGGCGAGATAGCCCTCGCGGCGCAGGAGGTCGCCACGGTCGAAGAAGGCCTCCGCATAGCGCGGATCCAGCTCGAGGGCGCGGTTGAGCGCGGCATAGGCCTGGTCGAACTCGCCCTTCTGGTCGAGCAGCACGCCCTTGCGGCGCCAGACCTGCGGCGAGCGGGGGCTCAGGGCCTGCGCCTCCTCCACATCGCGCAGCGCCGCATCAATCCGGCCGAGATCGGCCCGGATCGCGGCCCGGATCAGCCAGGCGCCAGCATGGTCCGGCTGCAGCCCGATCGCCTCGTCCAGGTCCACCAGCGCCTCGTCCACCGCGCCGACCGCCCGGCGGGCCAGTGCGCGGTAGCGCAGGAACTCGGCGCGCGTGGCCCGGTCGTCGGGCGGCAGGGGGACGAGCGCGTCGGTGCAGGCATCGATCCGGAAGCCCGGGTGGCGGACCTCCGTGCGGCAGGCTTCGGCCGACCCTTCCGCCGCCGCCATCGTGACAGTGGTGCCGAGTGCCGCGGCAGTCACGCAGGCTAGGCTGATATCACGGCCGATCCGGGCTAGACTTTTGGAGGGCACGAGTGATCGTCCGTCGACATGTCTTGCGGGAGTTCCTGTTGGTGCGGAGGCCTAGGGCAGCAGCCATCATCCTACACTCGACGTGGCGCGTCATCCATGTCCTGGTAACGATGGTGTTCCTGTCCGTGTCAACGGTCACGGCCGCGTGGGCGACCGAGGATCCGCTGATCGATGCGTACCTCAAGGGCGTCGATCTGTACCGGCGCGGTGACCTGGACGCGGCGATCCCGGCGCTCCGCCAAGCCGTGCGGCTGTCGGAGCAGCGCTTCGGCCCGGAGTCGCCGGAGCTGGCCCTCGACCTCAACAATCTGGCGGAAGCACTCCGTCGCCAGGGCGACCTCCGGGAGGCGGAACGGCTGCTGCGCCGTGCCCAGGCGATCGACCAGGCGCAGGACGAGGTCGATCCTCTGGCGGCCGCCACGACGCTGAACAATCTGGGCCTGGTGCTGGCGGCCAAGGGGGACAGCAGGGCAGCGCTGACCGCACACCGGGCAGCGCTCGCGGCCGTGGAGAAGGCGCGCGGCAACGATCATCCCGACACGGCACGCGCCGCCTACAATCTGGCGCTCGCGGAGGCGACCGCGGGCGACCCCAGGATCGCGCAGGCGCTCGCCGCCCGCGCCGCCTTCATCGTCGACCGCGCCCTGGGCGACCGTCACCCCCTCACCCGGCAGATGCGGGCGACCGAGGCCCGCCTGCGCGCCCTGCCCACGCAGCCGCCACCGCAAGCCAAGATTGCCGAGCTGAATGGCGCCCCCGAGCCGGACGATGCCACCGCAGTGCCCGATGCCCCGATCAGGGCACAGCGGACGGCTGCGCTCGCGGCGGTGGAGCCGGCCGCGGCACCGGCCGCGATACCAGCCGCGCCCACCACCCGCCAGCGCAGCGGTGAGCCCGCGGCCGGTGGCGGCGAGCGCAGCTTCGCGGTGCAGCTGATGGCGCTGCGCAGTGAGGCGGACCTGGATGCAGCCTGGGACGAGCTGCGCCAGCGCTTTGCCGACCTGGCCCAGGCGCAGCGGCTGCCCACGACCTCCGTGGAGATCGCCGGACGCGGCCGGTTCTACCGGCTCCTGGTCGGTCCTTATGCGGTGCGCACCGATGCAGAGCGGCTGTGCAGCGGCCTGAAGCAGGCGGGCGGCGAGTGCCGGGTGATCATCCGGAACTGACCGGCAGTGCCGGCGGTGCCGCCCGGTCGGCGACCGCCACCCGGCGGCGCAGCCAGAGCACCAGCAGCAGGCCCGGCAGGGCGAACACGGCGGACAGGATGAAGAAGCCGGGCCAGCCCAGCGCCTCGGCGATGAAGCCGGAGGCGGGCACCACTGCGAACTTGGCGAATAGCTGCATGAAGGAGGTCAGCAGCGCGTACTGCGTGGCCGTGAAGTGGACCGTGCACAGCGAGGACAGATAGGCCACGAACACGGCGGTACCCATCCCGCCGGTTAGGTTCTCCACCAGGATGGCCAGGTAGAACGCCCACTTGACCGGCCCGGTCACCGCCAGGACGGCGAATGCCAGGTTGGAGGCACCCTGCAGGATCCCGCTGACCAGGAGGGCCGGCAGCAGGCCCAGCCGAAAGGCCAGCGCCCCGCCCAGCACCCCGCCGAACAGGCCGACGAACAGGCCGAACGTGCCGGACACCTCGGCGATGTCGGTCTTGGTGAAGCCGAGGTCAAGGTAGAACGGGTTGGCCATCAGCGTCAGCATGACGTCGGAGGCCTTGTAGAGCGAGATGAAGGCGAGGATGACGCAGGCGACCGCGAGACCGCGCCGCTGGAAGAAATCGGCGAATGGCGCCACCACCCCCTGCTCAATCCAGCTGTGCCAGCCTCCTGCCGATCCGGCAGGGGCGGGGGCCGGGGTCACGGCCGGCTCCGGCGCCAGCAGCGCCGCTAGGCAGCCCACCAGCACGAGCAGCGCCATCACGAGATAGGTGTCGGTCCAGCCGATCCGGTCGGCCAGGAACAAAGCACCGGCACCCGCCGCGAACATGCCGAGCCGGTAGCCGATCACCACGACCGCGGCACCGGCCCCGAGCTTCTCCTCGGGCAGCACTTCCACCCGCCAGGCATCGACCACGATGTCCTGGCTGGCCGAGAAGAAGGCCACCGCGAGCGCAGCCACGGCCAGCCCGGCCGTGCCCGCGACCGGGTCGGCCATAGCCAGGAGCGTGATCGACAGGATCAGCCCGGCCTGGGTGACCAGCAGCCAGGAGCGCCGGCGCCCGAGCAGGCGGGTGAGGCCGGGCAGCGGCAGCCGGTCGACGAGCGGCGCCCAGGCGAACTTGAAGCTGTAGGGTGCCAGCACATAGGCGAACAGGCCGATCGTGCCGGTGCTGAGCCCGGCATCGCGCAGCCTGGCGCTGAGCGTGGACAGGACCAGGAGCAGTGGGAGGCCGCTGGAGAAGCCCAGCAGGAGGATGAGGAAGATCCGCCGGTCCCGGTAGGCCGCGAGCGAATCGAGATAGGCCTTCATGTCGCTCGCCCGGGAGAACCGGCCACGGCCGACCGCTCCTGCGGCCGGCCGTGACGCCGATGCTCGAAGATCGCCGGCGCTTTAGAAGAAGCGTTCCGGAACCTCGATAATGTCGCCGGGCGAGACGCGCTGGCCGCCGCTCACGATCACCCCCTGGGCACCCGAGCCGCCGCGCTTGATCATCACCTCGTCCCGTGCCGCACGGTAGCCGAAGCCACCGGCCAACGAGATCGCCTGGTCGACTGTCATGCCGTCGACATATTCATAGGAGCCCGGGCGGTTGACCTCGCCGGTAATGTAGAACGGCCGGAAGTTGGTCACCGCCACGCTGACCTGCGGGGAGATCAGGTACTGACCTTCCTCGTAAGCCTTCTTGATCTCTTCCTCGAGCTGGCGGGTGGTGAGGCCGTTGGCGTTGATCGTACCGACCAGCGGCATCGCGAACCGCCCTGTGCCGTCCAGCTGGAACTCGCCGGACAGGTCGTCGTGGCGGAACACGATGATGCGCAGGCGGTCACCGCTGCCCAACTGGTATTCGGGCGTGGGCAGCGTCTCGGGCGCTTCGGCCGAGCCCACCACGTCGGATGGCGTGGAGGTGGTGCCACCACATGCGGACAGACCGACGGCAGAAAGGGCCAGCAGCACCAGCAGTGCCAGCTTGGTGGTCATCGAACGCATCATCGCGGGTTGTCCCAGCTTCTGTCGACCGGACGGGCCCAAGGATCGGCCCTGACGGCCGCCATCTTGGGGTGGAGCTGCGAGGTTAGGCAAGGTTTCGGCAACGCCTGGGTCATCTTATCCCAGGCACCCGGGTGCATCAGATCTGCGCCCTCAGCCGCAGCAGCACGAGGTGCTTGTCGTAGTCGCCGCCTTGCGCAGTCGAGTCCTGCTGCCGGTAGACGTACTCGGCGCCGGCGGAGAAATTGCGGGTGATCAGGTAGTCGGCGCCGAGCCCACCCTCGTAGATGTCCTTCTCCAGGTCGCTGCCCTTGTAGTCCTGGTTGTTGTAGCGCAGGTGCGCGTTCAGGATCAGGTTGCGCAGCAGCTCATGGTAGCCGCTCAGGACCACGTCGGTGGCAAGGCGCGAGGAGCCGCCACTGCTGGACGGCAGGAAGTCGCGCGACGCCTCGAGCTGCAGGGTCGACAGGGTGGTGACGTTCCAGGTCAGCCCGACATCCGCCGAGACGCCGTCCTGGTCCTCGAACGTGTCGCTCTTGTAGGCCTGCTTGACGTAGCCGATGCTCGCCTCGCCGAACAGCACGGCGGTGAAGTCGACGGTCGTGCCGACGCTCAGGCCGTACTTCTCGGAATCCTGATCGCGTCCGCCCGGGGTTGGATTGTCATAGTTGTAGAACAGGTAGTCCGCCTGGGTGAACAGACCGATCCTGGGCGAGATGGCATAGCTCAGGCGCAGGTTGCCGCCATATTCCTGGCGGTTGCGATAGTCCTGGTTGACCGTCACGCCGCCGGCGTTGAACGAGTCCCAGTCGTAGAGGCGGTAGATCAGGTTGCCGCCGACCATGATCCGGTTGAAGCGGTGCGAGTAGCCGCCGGTCGCGATGTAGCGATCGTATTCGACGACATCGCCCTCACCGACCGTGACGCGGTCGTCGTCGTCCTTGCCTTCATGCAGATGGTCGTAGGAGACGTTGCCGCGGAACGCACCCGCACGCGACACGTCGTAGCGGCCTCCAAGGCGGAGGCCGTAATCGACGAAGTCGTTCTCGTCCTGGTCGAGATATTTCGCGGCGTTCAGGTAGACGTTGCCGTTCAGCTGATGGCGCGACCAATCGGTCCTCATGCTGAGCTGGGGCGTGAGGCCCAGGATGACGTCGCTCTTCTCGTCATCCTCCTCGGCATTGACGTTGCTGTCGAAGCCGACCGACGCGTCGATGCTCGGAAAGAAGAAGAACGAGCCGCGCCGGATGCCCAGGGGATCATAGTCCGGGCGCGGCCGGTCCTGCACCGGCACGTTCGGATCAACCTCCTGCCCCTGGATCTGGTAGTCACTGTCCAGCGCCTGTTGCGCCGAACCGAGGGCACCGGTGTCCTGAGCCGACGCCATGCCGGCAAGCACGGTCAGCGCGCCCGCCGCGGTCGTGGTCAGCAAGGTCCAGCGCATCGGGGCCATCCTCTACCCTTCATCATCTCCGGCCGATTCCGGCAGGAGGTGCATTACAGTAAGCGTCCGGGGTACAACCGCCGGTGCATCTCGATCGGAGATTGTTTAGACTTCGGAAGACGGCGCTGACAACCGACCCGGCCGCCGTCTATAGCGGTCGCCGGCCGCCGGGTATCCTGGCAGGCGCCATTTGTGCCCGTCGGGCAACAAGCAGTGGTGGCGGCGGGGAAGGTAGGCGGCATTGCTTGGAAGGCTGTTCCGCAAGAGCCGCGAGCGCGAGGAGGCCGGTCCGCCCGTGCCGTCGGTGGCCGGGCGGCCGCCACGCCTGCCGCGCGGCATCCGGGTCTATGCGGTGGGCGACGTGCATGGCCGCCTGGGCCTCCTGCGGCAGCTCGAGGCACTCATCGAGGCCGACCACCACGCCCGCGGCGACAGTTGCCGCCCGTGGATCGTGTATCTGGGCGACTATGTCGATCGCGGGACCGACAGCCGTGAGGTCCTCGACCATCTGATCGCCGGCCCGCCGGACGGCTTCGAGGGCATCCACCTCCTGGGCAACCACGATCTGTGGCTCCGCGAGTTCCTGGAGGATCCGGCCTATGGGCCGAGCTGGTACAAGCATGGCGGCGACGCGACCCTGCTCAGCTACGGGGTGCGCATGGATCCCGCCAAGGCCGAGCCCGCCCGCTTCCGCGAGGCGCAGGCTGCCATGCGCGCGAGGGTGCCTGAGGCGCATCGCCGCTTTCTCGGCAGCCTGGAGCTGGGCTTCTCGATCGGCGACTACTTCATGGTCCATGCCGGCATCATGCCGACCCGGCCGCTGGACCAACAGAGCGTCGAGGACCTGCTCTGGGTGCGCGAGCCCTTCCTCAGCCATGACAGCGAGCTCGCCAAGGTCGTGGTGCACGGCCACACGGTCGAGCAGCAGCCGATCGAGCGCCGGCACCGGATCGGCATCGACACCGGCGCGGTGTGGACCGGGATGCTGACCGCCGTCGGCCTGGAAGAGGACCGGCGCTGGTACCTGCAGACCAGCACCGGCGAGGCCTGAACGGCACGGGGTGGCACGGCTGGCCTTCATCCGGCGGGTGGTGACGTTGCCGTGGCGGCCCGGCGACCCCAGGATCATGGGCAGGCCGGCGTCGGCCGGCCCGCACCAGTGCATCCGCCGCTGGCAGGCCTGCTGTGACCCTTCGGCCACCCGTTCTCCCCATGCGTGCGACCCTGCCGATGCCGGACCTTGATGCCCCAGCAAAATCGTGCACCCATCGGACTCCAACGGTGCTGTCCATATGCATTTATGGCAGTGGAACTTATTCTGCTGCCGACTTCACGCCCTGGTCGAAATAACGATACAGAAGTAAGAAATACTATGATTGTCCCTCCGCAGGGCCGGTCCATTCGACACGTCCCGGACCGGCAGCAGCGCCTCCCAGTGGCAGGAACGGCGTGACGGCCTGCCGAGGGGTCGGCCGGCGCATCTGCCGCGGCCTCGTCCTGGCTGGACTGCTGGCGCTCGCGGCCTGTGCCGGCGAGGACGAGGAAGGTCTGCCGGGCGTCGAGACCGGTCCGGGCATCCCCTACACGGTGACGTTCGAGGGCCCGATCAGCGACGAGCTGGCCCCGCTCTTGGACCAGGCCTCGGTGGCGAAGAACGAGGAGGACCGGCCGCCGGCCGACGAGCTGGTGCTCACCCAGCGGGCCAGGCGCGACATCGACAACATCACCCGTGCGATGCACTCCCTGGGCTATTATGACGGGACCGTGCAGTGGCGCGACGAGCTGGCGGAGCCCGCGGCCGCGACACCCGCTCCCGCCGCGGGCGAGGCACCGGCGGCCGGGGCCGAAGCCGGCAGCGAGACGCTCGCTGCCCGACGGCTGATCTTCACCCTCGAGCCGGGCCGCCGCTATCACTTGGGCCGGCTCGGCATCGACGTCGTCGGCGAGGAGCCGGCGGGCGCCGACCTGCCCACGATCCGGGAACTGGGGCTGGAGGCGGGGGAACCGGTGGATGCCCAGCGGATCCTGGATGCCGAGCAGCGGCTGGTCCGCCTGTTGCGGGAGCGCGGCCACCCGTTCGCCGAAGCCGGGGAGCGCCGAGCCGAACTCGACCAGGGCGAAGCGACCCTGGACGTGACCTTCGTGGTCGATGCCGGCCCGATCGCCCGGTTCGGCGAGATCACGTTCACCGGCATCGAGGGCATCGACGAGAGCTTCCTGCGCAGCCGGCTCACCGTGCACGAGAACCAGCCCTACACTCCGGCCGTGCTGGAGGAGTCACGGCGTGAGCTGATCGACACCCAGTTGTTCGCGACCGTCCAGGTGGTGACCCCGGACCAACTCGACGCCACCGGGCGGCTGCCCGTTACCTTCGAGGCGACCCAGCGGGCCCAGCGCTCGATCGCCGCCGGCGCCAGGTACCGGACCGACGAGGGGCCGGGCGTGTCGCTGTCCTGGGAGCACCGTAACTTTTTCGGTGCGGGCGAACGGCTCAGCCTGAGCGGCCTCTTGTCCGCCGAGCGCTACGCCCTGAGCGGCCAGTTCCGCAAGCCGGACTTCTTCTCCCGCCGGCAGAGCCTGCTGATCGACGGCTCGATCTCGCACGAGGACGTGGAGGCCTATACCAGCGATTCGATCCAGCTCGGTGCTGCGATCGAGCGGCGGCTGGGCGAGCGGATGACCGGCACGCTCGGCGTGACCTATCGGCTCTCCAACGTCGAGCAGGCCGGCGAGCGCGAGACCTACGGCCTGGTCTCGTTCCCGGCAGGCCTGGACTGGGACACCACCGACAGCGTCCTAGACCCGACCCGCGGCGGGCGGTTGATCCTCAATGCCGGCCCGTATTTCGATACACTCGGCTCTGGCGCCGCCTTCGTGAAGGCGCGTGGCACCTACAGCCACTATTTCAGCCTCACCCGCAACCGGCGCGTCGTGCTGGCGCTGCGCGGCTCGATCGGCACGATCACCGCCGACAACATCGACGACGTCCCACCGGACGAGCGCTTCTATGCCGGCGGTGGCGGCTCGGTACGCGGCA
>NZ_WUJP01000198.1 GCF_009806515.1 Geminicoccus flavidas
TCGGCTTCCAGTTGGCCAGCCCTCTCGATGCCGACGACGACCCGATCGGCGGCCTGTCGATCGTCGAGCTCAACAGTGAGCTGCGCTGGCGGTTCACCGATACGATCGGCATGGTCGCCTTCCTGGACGCGGGCTCCGCGTTCGCCGACCCGACCCCGCTTTCCGGCGGGGATCTGCGGCTGGGTGCCGGCATCGGTGCCCGCTACTACACGCCGATCGGTCCGGTGCGGCTCGACGTGGCCGTGCCGCTGGATCGCCGCGAGGGTATCGACGATGCCTACCAGATCTATGTGAGCATCGGCCAAGCATTCTGAGTACCGCCGCTTGGCGGGAGCCCGACCGCATCCCATCGTTTACCCACGGCCAAGCCTAAGTCGGGCCGCTGCAGGAGGATCGTCTTCTTGATCTGGCTGGGTCGCCTTTTTGCCTTGGTGGTCGCCCTGCTGGCCGTGCCGCTCGGCCTTGTGGTGTTGCTGCTGGCGGCGATCCAGTTGCCGCCGGTGCAGGACTATCTATCCGACACCGCCCAGCGCCTCACGGCCGGCAGTGATTCCGAGATCCGCATTACCGGGCTGCGCGGCAGCCTCCCGTTCGCCCCGACGATCCAGAGCCTGAGCATCGCCGACGGTGAAGGTGTGTGGCTGGAGGCGGAGGACCTGCACCTGGACCTGGCCTGGACCGAGCTGTTCGGTGGCCGGGTCCATGTCCGTGACCTGAGTGCTGGCCGGATCGCCGTGGCCCGGGCACCGGTCTCGACTGCACCGGAACCGCCGCCCGAACCCTTCTCCCTGCCCGATCCGGCCAGCCTGCCGCGCGTCCTGCCCTCCGTCCGGGTGGACCGGCTGGTCGTCCAACGCATCGAACTGGGCCAGCCCCTGCTGGGCGAACCGATGGTGCTGGCCCTGACCGGCGACACCGCCACGCGCGAGCAGGGTCAGAGGGCCGATGCACGGTTCGCCCTGCAGCGGATCGACCAGGCCACGCTCGGCCTGGACTTGGCGGCTTCGGTCGACCTCGCGGCGCAGCGGCTCGACCTGAACGTCGCCGGTCATGAGACCGGTGGCCTGATCGGCCGGCTGGCCGGCCTGCCGCAGGCCGGCGACCTCAGGCTCGACCTGAACGGCAACGGCCCGCTCGAGGACTGGCGGGGCCGGCTCTTCCTCGACTTGGCACAGGTGGCGGCCATGGATGCCGACCTGCGGCTGGGCCTGACCGACCGGGCGTCGCTCGGCATGGACGCCACCCTGCGCCCGGCGGAAGGAATCCTGCCGGCGGACCTGGCGCCGCTCGTGGGCGAGCAGCCCGAGCTGTCCCTGGCCGCCACGGTCGAGGGCGACGGTTCGATGGCGGTGGAGCGGCTCGACGCGACGCTCGCCGCAGCGACGCTGAACGGCAGCGGCCTGCGCGTGCCGGCGGGCGATGGCGAGCTAGCCGGCACGCTCACCGCCGACCTTCCGGAACTGACCCCGCTGGCGCCGCTCGCCGGCACCGAGCTGGCCGGCTCGGCCCAGGCGGTGCTGCGCCTGGCCGGC
>NZ_WUJP01000199.1 GCF_009806515.1 Geminicoccus flavidas
ACCCGCGAGCGGCCGGCCGCCGATCTGAGCCTGCGAGGCGAGCGGCTGGCACTGGACCGGCTGGGCCTAGCACAGCTCCAGACCGACCTGTCCCTCAAGGCCGATTCGGCGCTGGGCGAGCCCCTGGAAGGCGGCAGCTTCGATCTGCGGCTGGCGGCCGACGCACCGACCCTGGCGGGGGAGCCTCTGGGCGATGGCGGCCCGGTCACGCTGGCTGCCACCGGTGCCGCGGCCCGCGCGGGCCAGGTGCGGATCGATACGCTGGACTTGGCGGGGCTGGGTGCGAAGTTGACCGGCCAGGCCGATCTCGACACGAGCACACTCGCCGGCACCGCGTCGCTCGACGGCAGAGTGCCGTCCCTGGGGAGCTTTGCCGCCTTTTTGCCCGAGGGCTGGCAGGCGCTGGACGGCCAGGCAGCCCTGGACGCGGAGATCGACCTGACCGACGGCGGCAGCGGCGATGGCGCCAGCAGGCTCGACCTCCGGCTGACCGGGCTGGACGGCATACCGGCGGAGTTCGTGCCGCTTCTGGGCGACACGGTGACGGTCACGGCCGATGCGGTGATCGACGACTCCCGCGACATCACCCTGAACGGCTTCGCCGCCCGGCTCCGCGCCGCCGAATTCACCGGGACCGGCCGGGTGGCCCTGGCGGACGGACCGCTCGACCTGCGCCTGAACGGCGCTGTGCCCGATCTCGGCGCGCTGTCCGCCCTGGCAGGCATGGAGCTCGCCGGGCAGGCGGATCTGGACGTCCAGGCGTCCGGCACGGTGGCCGAGCCCGCGGTCCAACTGGCACTCGCCACCACCGGTCTCGGCGGCCTGCCGGCCGATCTGGCCGACCTGGTCGGCGCCTCGCCGGCGCTGACGGCAAACGCATCCAGGGCGGATGACGGCCGGCTGATCCTGTCCCGGCTGGACCTAGCCACCGCAGCCTTGGGGATCACCGGCGAGGGCAGCTTCCAGCCGGCTGACGGCACGCTGGCGGCGAAGCTGACTGGCGAGGCCGCGCAACTGGGCTCTCTCGGCCGCTGGCTGGGCGGCGAGCCGGCCGGCCGGGCGACGCTGGATCTCGTGGCGGACGGCACGGTGGAGCAGCCGGCAGCACGGCTGACCCTGCGTGCCGAGCAACTGGCAAACCTGCCTGCCCGGTTCGCCGACCTGCTGGGCCAGGAGCTGGTCCTCGAGGCCCATGGCGGGCTCGCCACGGCCGAGGATGGCTCCGGAAGGACTGCCCGGCTGGATTCGCTCGACCTGCGCACCGCCGCCCTCGCGCTCACCGGCGAGGGCCGGCTCGGCCTGGACGACCGCAGGCTGGCCGGCACGCTGCGCGCGGAGATGCCCGACCTCGACAGGGCGGCGGCCGCCGCCGGCACCGAGCTGGCCGGCAGCCTGACCCTGGACGCCACCGCCAGCGGCGACCTCGACCATCCGGCGGTGCGGGTGCAACTGGCCGGCGAAGAGGTCCAGGTAGCCGGCCGGCCACTGGGCCAGGTCCGGGCCACGCTCGATGCGGCCGACCTGATCCAGGCGCCGGCAGGCACGCTCGACCTGGCGCTGCTGGCCGACCGGACGCCCCTCACCCTGAAGACCGGCTTCGCCAAGAAGGGCGACCAGGTCGAGCTCCGCCAGGTGCAGTTGCGCGGGCTGGGCCAGGCGCGGCTGGACGGGGACCTTGCAGTGGACCTGGCTGGCCCACTCGCCAGCGGCCGGCTGGCCGGCGGGGTCGGTAGCCTGGCGGAACTGGAGCCGCTGGTGGGCCAGCCGCTGTCCGGCAGGCTGGAGCTGGACCTGCGCGCGGAGCGGGACAAAGGGCAATCGGCTAGGGCCAGCGTGCGCGGCAGCGGCATCGCCCTGCCGGGTATGATCGAGCTCGGCAGCCTCGACCTCCAGGCAGGCCTCACCGACCTCCTAGGCACGCCGAAAATCGATGCCCAGCTGGTGGCACAGGACCTGGCGCGCCCGGATGTCGACCTTGACCGCACCACCGTGCGGGCAGTGGGGCCGCTGGACGCGCTGGCAGTGACGCTCTCGACCGGCGGCCATGCCTTCGTCCCGCTCACCCTGGATGCCGCCACCACGATCCGCCGCAACAGCGAGGCGATGCGGCTGGACCTGACCCGGCTGGAGGGCGAGCTGGCCGAGCTGCCGCTGCGCCTGGAACAGCCGGCCAGGATCGAGCTGGCGCCCGGCCGCACCCGGCTCGCCGACCTCGACCTGCGCCTGGGCCAGGCCCGGCTGTCCGGCAGGGCCAGCCTCGCCGGCACAGAGGCGAGCGGCGGGCTGCGGCTGGAGGGGCTGGATCTCGCGACGCTGACAGAGCTGGGTGCGCCGCCATTGGCGGGCACGGTCGAGGCCGACCTCGCCATCGCCGGCAGCACGACGGCGCCGCGCCTCGACCTGACCGTGACCGGCCGCGGCCTCAGCGTGCAGGACGTGGCCGGGGCGCCTCCGGCACCACTGGACCTGGACCTGTCGGCCCAGACCACCGGCCGCCAGGCGACCGTCACCCTGGATCTCCAGGGCTTCGACGAGCAGCCGCTGCGTCTGGTGGCCGACCTGCCCTTGCGCCTGGCCCTGCAGCCGTTCGAGGTCGACCTGCCGATGGACGGTATGATCGGCGGCTCGCTCACCGGCCCCCTGGATCTCGCCAGGGTCGGCCGGTTCGCCGCACTGGATGGCCAGCAGATCGCCGGCCGGCTGGTCAGCGACCTGCGCTTCGGCGGCACGATCCTGCAGCCACAGGCCAATGGCAGCATCGACGTCCGCCAGGGCGGGTTCGCCGATATCACGAGCGGGGCGGCGATCCGCGACCTGAACCTGACGATCCGGGCGAGCGGGCAGCGGATCGAGCTGACCGAGCTGTCAGCGAATGGCAGCCGGTCCGGCCGGCTGACCGGCACGGGCCAGGCCAATCTGGGCGACCCGGCGCTGCCGTTCGGCACGCAACTGCGTTTCGACGAGTTCAGCCCGATCTCCAGCGACCAGATCCAGGCCCAGCTCAGCGGCACCTTCGAGGCCAGGGGCGATCGCAACGGGGCCGATCTGATCGGCCGGATCCGGGTCAACCGGGCCGACATCTCGATCCAGGACCTAGGCGGCGGGGCGCGATCGATCCCGGTGATCGAGGTGGACGATGGCAGCGGGCAGGCGAACGGCGGCCGGCCAGCGCCGCCCTATCCGGTCAATCTCGACATCGTGGTGGACATGCCCGAGCGGGTCTTCGTGCGCGGGCGCGGGCTCGACTCGGAGTGGGGCGGCCGGGTGCAGGCCAGCGGGACCGTCGCGGAGCCCGTGGTGACCGGCCAGATCGAGTTCCGGCGCGGCTTCATCGACTTCCTGGACCGCCGCTTCAACTTGACCACCGGCCGGGTGACCCTGGACGGCGCGGTGCCGCCGGACCCGGAGCTCGACATCGCCGCGGAGTTCGAGGCGAACACCCTGACCGGCATCCTGAGGGTCACCGGGCGGGCCAGCGATCCGCAGCTCGAGCTCACCAGCGACCCGGTGCGGCCGCAGGACGAGATCATGGCCGAGATCCTGTTCGGCCGCGACCTGTCGACCATCACCCCAGCCCAGGGCCTGCGCCTGGCCGCGGCCGTGAACACGCTGCGCGGCGGCGGGGGGCCCGGCATCTTCGACCGGCTGCGCCAGGGCTTGGGCGTCGACACGCTGGAGTTCGGCGGGTCCAGTCCGGAGGATGCCTCGGTGAAGGCGGGCCGCTACATCTCGGAGGACGTGTACCTGCAGGTCGAGCGCGGCGTGGCGCCGGGCTCCGGCCGGGTCGTGGTGGAAGTCGAGGTGGCGCCGAACGTCACTGTCCAGACCGAAACCACCGAGGAAGCAGAAAGCGGCTTCGGCGTCCAGTGGCGCTACGACTACTGAGGGCCGTTCAGCTAAAGGCGCGGCACTGAGGCCACGAGGCGGCGGGTGTAGGGGTGGCTGGGAGCCGAGAACAGTTCCTCGGGCCGGCCCTCTTCGACCACCGCGCCTGCCGACATCACCACGACCCGGTCGGCCACCGCCTCGACCACAGCGAGGTCGTGGCTGATGAACACATAGGTCAGGTCGTGGCGAGCCTTCAGCTCCACTAGGAGGCGCAGGACCTGGGCCTGCACCGACACATCCAGGGCCGACACCGGCTCGTCCAGCACGACCACCCTGGCACCCGCGGCGAGTGCGCGGGCAATGGCAATCCGCTGCGCCTGCCCGCCCGAGAACTCGTGCGGGTAGCGGTCGAGCATGGCCGGGTCGAGCCCCACCCCTTCCATCAGCTCCTGCAGCCGGGCCGGGTGATCGCCCGGTGGCAAGCCGGCCAGGAAGCGCAGCGGCACGGCCAGCGTCTGCCGGATCGTCCGGCGCGGGTTCAGGGACGAGATCGGGTCCTGGAACACGTACTGGACTGACCGGCCTAGCGCTGCCGGCCCATCTGCCGCCAGCCGGTCGATCGGCTGGCCCGCCACCAGGACCTGGCCGCTGCTCGGGCGGAGCAGACCGACCAGGCAGCGGGCGAGCGTGGTCTTGCCGCAGCCGGATTCGCCGACGATCCCGAGCGTCTCGCGCGGCGCCACCGCCAGGGAGACACCACACAGAGCCGTCACCGGCCCGCGCCTTTTGCCGAACAGGGCAAAGCGCGCGCGATAGGTCTTCGCCAGGTCCTGGACCTGGACCGCGGGCGTGCCGCTCATGCCTGGGCCTCCAGCGGGCCCGTGCGCAGGATGTCCTTGGCGCGCCCCAGCACCGGCACTGCCGCGATCAGGCGCCTCGTATGGGGATGGCACGGCCGGTGCAGCACGTCCAGCACCGGCCCCGTCTCGACGATCTCGCCGCCATGCATCACTGCCACGCGGTCGCAGATCCGGGCGATCACG
>NZ_WUJP01000200.1 GCF_009806515.1 Geminicoccus flavidas
CCGAAATCGTGGCTGATGAAGACCAGCGCCAGCCGGCGCTGCCGCCGGAGTTCGGCCAAAAGGTCGAGGATGTCGGCCTGGACCGTCACGTCGAGTGCCGTGGTCGGCTCGTCGGCGATGATCAGGTCCGGTTCGTTGGCCAGCGCCATCGCGATCGAGACCCGCTGGCGCTGGCCGCCCGAGAGCTCATGCGGATAGGCCTGCATGATCCGGTCCGGCTCGGGCAGGCGGACATCCGTGAACAGCTCGCGGACCCGTGCCCAGGCAGTGCCGGCAGGCTGGCGCCGGTGCGCCTGGATGGCCTCGATCACCTGGTCGCCCACCCGCATCAGCGGATGCAGCGTGGTGAGCGGGTCTTGGAAGACATAGGCGATCCGCCCACCACGCAGCCGCCGCAGGAGGCCGGGCGGGGCGGCCAGGAGGTCGTCCTCCTCGAAGCGCACCGTGCCGGCTGTGATCACGCCCGGCGGCGAGGGCACCAGCCGGGCCAGGGCCAGTGCACTCACCGACTTGCCCGAACCGGATTCGCCGATGATGCCCAGGCACTCGCCGGGCGCCACGGCGAGGTCGACCCCCTGCACCGCAAGGCTGTGTCCCGAGCCGGTGTCGAAGGCCACCTGGAGGCCCCGGACGTCCAGGAGCGCGCCCGAGTTACCGTCCTGCCCGGCTGGTGCCTGCGGCCGCTCAATCCTGGTCGCGGCACCCGGCTTGCCGGGCAGGCCCGTGCGCAGCCGGGGGTCGATGGCATCGCGCACGCCGTCGCCGATCAGGTTCATGCTCATTACGATCAGGAACACGAGCAGGCCCGGCACGGCCGCCACATGCGGCGCGTTGATCAGCACCTTGCGCCCCTCGCCCAGCATGGAGCCGAGATCGGCCTGCGGCGGCTGCGAGCCCAGGCCCAAAAAGGACAGGCCGGCTGTCTCCAGGATCATCCAGCCGATCGTGGTCGACACGGTGATCACGATCACCGGCATGACGTTCGGCAGCACCTCCTGCAGGAGGATGCGGGCACTGCCCATGCCGGAGAGCCGTGCCGCGTCCACGAACTCGCGGTGGCGCAGGCCGGCCGCCACGCCGCGCACGTTGCGGGCGAAGAACGGGATGTTGACCACCACCACCGCATAGAGCGCGTTGAGCAGGCCCGGCCCCAGCACCGCCACGATCGCCAGTGCCAGCAGGAGGTAGGGGAACGCCATCAGCGTATCGATGCCGCGCATCAGCAGCGTGTCGGTCCAGCCGCCGAAATAGCCGGCCAGCAGCCCCACCGTGGAGCCCAGCAGGGCGGCCAGGAGAGAAGCGGCCACGCCGACGACGAGGCTGAGCCTGGCACCCCAGACCAGGCGGGCCAGGAGGTCGCGGCCGAGCGCATCGGTGCCGAGCCAGGCGCCCTCGCTGAGCGGCGGCTGGAGGCGCCGCGCCGGATCGGTGACGTCCGGGTCGGCCAGCGGCAGGACGGGTGCGGCCAGCACGACGGCCAGGATCAACGCCAGCACGAGGAGGCCGACTGCCGCCATCCGATTGCGCAGCAGGCGCGCGAGGAAGCCCCGGGCGGCGGCGTTCATGCGGCGATCCTGGGATCGAGCACGCGCTGCACCACATCCGCCAGGAGATTGAACAGCACATAGCTGGCCGCGACCACCAGCACGCCGCCCTGCACCAGCAGGATGTCGCGGGTGCCGATCGCGTCGACCAGCATCCGGCCGATGCCGGGCCACTGGAACACCGTCTCGATATAGACGGCACCACCCAGCACGAAGCCGGCCTGGATGCCGATCACCGGGATCACCGTCACCATGGCGGCTTTCAGCGCATGGCGGAACACCACGCCCTGTTCGCTCACCCCCTTGGCGCGCGCGGTGCGCACGAAATCCTGACGCAGGACCTCGAGCATCGCCGAGCGGGTGAGCCTGGCGATCACGCCGGCCGCCACCACGGCGAGCGTGGTGGCCGGCAGGACCAGGTGCCAGAGCAGGTCGGTAAAGCCGCCGCCGCCATAGATCGCGTACATGCCGCTCACCGGCAGGAGCCGCCAGCGCACCGCGAACAGGAGGATCAGGAGCAGGCCCAGCCAGAAGCTCGGCAGGGAGATGCCGATCAGCACGGCGAAGGTCACCAGCTTGTCGGCCAGGCCGTACTGGTAGACCGCGGACACGATGCCGGCGAGCAGGCCCAGCACCGAGGCCAGGACCAGCGCCGCACCCGCCAGGATCAGGGTCGCCGAGAAGCGCTCCAGCACCTCGTCCAGCACCGGGCGGTT
>NZ_WUJP01000201.1 GCF_009806515.1 Geminicoccus flavidas
CAGGCTGTAGGACCGGCCGAGATCGCCGGTTACGACGTTGCCGAGCCAGGTGAGGTACTGGACGGGCAGGCTCCGATCCAGGCCGAGGTCGCGGTTGATCCGGGCGACGTTCTCCGGGGTCGCATAGGAGCCGAGGATCGCCTGGGCCGGGTCGCCCGGGATCAGCGCCATGATCAGGAACACGATCAGGCTGAGCCCGAACAGGACCGGCAGCAGGGCCAGCAGGCGGCCCAGGACATAGGCGGGCAAGGCGCGCGTCCTACTGCTTGCTCACGTCGTGGAGCAGCAGGAAGAAGGACGGCTGCAGGGCAAAGCCCTGGACCGCGGCGGTGGTCACGGCGTTCTGCTGCCAATGCGCGATGAACGCCCAGGGCGCGTCCTCGACGATGATCCGCTGCGCCTGCCGGTAGAGCTCGCCGCGCTTGCCCTGATCGCTCTCGCGCCGCGCCTCGTCCAGGATCCGGTCGAGCTCCGGGTTGGAATAGTAGCCCGAGTTGAACCCGCCATTCTCCGGCAGGGCGTCAGTGCGCAGCGTCAGATAGGGGAGCGTGTCCGGGTCGTTGGTCATCCAGGCCATCTCGGCCATGTCGGCCTTGTCGCCTAGGCCGGCATTCACGTTGGCGAGATAGGTGTTCCACTCATAGGTCTGGATCTCGGCCTCGAGCCCGACCTTGGCCAGGTCGGCCTGGATCGCGGTCCCGATCGCGACCGGATCCAGCATGCCCGAGCCGCTCTCCGCGACATAGAAGGTGAGCTTGGCCCCCTCGGCTCCGGCTTCGGCCAGAAGCGCCTTTGCCTTGTCCGGATCGTGCGGGTAGCCCTCGATCGCCGGGTCGTAGGCCCATTCGAAGGCTGGTGCTATCGGCCCCTTGGCCGGCACCGCCGTGCCCTGGAGGATGTTGTCGGCGATCGCCTGCTTGTCGATCGCGTAGTTCACGGCCTGGCGGACCCGCTTGTCCTTAAGCGGCCCCTCGCGCGTGTTCAGGATCAGGAACCATAAGTGCGGCCCGGCCTGCTCGTGGATCTGGAAGTCGCCGCCGCTGAACTGGCCGAGCGCGTCCGGCGGCACCTCGACCATCACGTCGATCCCGCCGGCCAGCATCTCGGCCGCACGGGTGTTGGCATCCGCGATCGGCCGGAACACCACCGTCTGGAGCCTGGCCGGCTCGCCCCAGTAGTCCGGATTGCGCTCGATGGTCACCTGCTGGCCGCCGACCCATTCGACGAAGCGGAACGGCCCGGTGCCGACCGGGTTGCGGGCATAGTCCTGGCCCTTCTCGGTGACCGCGCTGGGCGACACGATCAGCCCGGTCGGATAGGCGAGGTTGGACAGGAACGGCGCGAACGCTTCCTTCAGGGTGAAGCGTACCGTCTGGGGATCCACCGCCTCGACCTTGTCGACAGCGGAGAAGAAGAAGGCCAGCGGGAACGGGCCGGTGCCGGCGGCCGGGTGGTTCTCGTCGAGCATCCGCTCGAAGTTGAAGCGGACTGCTTCCGCATCGAAGGGCGTGCCGTCGTGGAAGGTCACCCCCTGGCGCAGCTTGAACTCGTAGACCCGTCCGTCCTCGAAGATCGTCCAGCTCTCCGCTAGCGCCGGCTCGACCTCGAGCGTGCCGGGCTTGTAGCGCACCAGGCCCTCGTAGAGATTGACCAGGATGCGGAAGTCGTTGGTCGCGGTGCTAACCGCGGGATCCATCGAGGCCGGCTCGGCGATCTGGCCGACCACCAGCACGTCGGCCGGGATCTGGGCGCCAGCTGGACGCAGGGCCGGCAAGGCGAGCAGGCCCGCCAGGAGCAGGCTGGCAAGCGCCGAGCGGATCACGGTCATGGTCTGGCGTCCTTCCCCGATATGGATGGATTCCGGGCAGCCGGCAGGAGCATGGGGCAACCCAGCGCCCTGACCAGCAACGCTTGGGCGACCCCGTCGTTGCACGCTCATACTACAACCTGGGCCGGACAAAGCTTTCGTTACCGGACCGTAACGAGACGGAAAATCCCGCTCGGGCGGTTGATGCGTAAGGCTGCTACTCTATGTGGTATCTAGCCCTGATGCATTGGCCTACTGGTAGGGAATTGGTCCGACGAAATCATGCTGACCGGACAGCGTGATCAGCATCTGCCGTGCAGGCTATTGTCCTTCTGCTCATCGGGTCAGCGGCGGCTCCGGACATTGCCGCCATCGCCCTTGCGGGATCACGGGCCCGCCAAGTGTCCGGCCCAGGGAGCGAACAGCCGCGTCAGGCTTTGACGTAGGCATCATCATCATCGGAAGCGGACGAGGAGTATTGCAGCATGTGCGGGTTCTGCGGCGAGGCACGCTTCGATGGCCGGCCGGCCGGGACGGCTGCCACCGAGGCGATGAACGATGCCCTCGCGGCACGCGGACCGGACGATAGCGGGATCCTCGCGCGCGGCCGGGTGACGCTCGGCCACCGCCGGCTCAGCATCATCGACCTGTCGGCCCGCGGCGAGCAGCCGATGGTCGATCCCGACCTTGGGCTCAGCATCGCCTTCAACGGCTGCATCTACAACTATCGTGAGCTGCGCGCCGAGCTGGAGGGCCTGGGCTACAGCTTCTTCTCCCATGCCGACACCGAGGTGATCCTCAAGGCCTACCACGCCTGGGGCACGGATTGCGTGCGCCGCTTCAACGGCATGTTCGCGTTCGCGATCCATGAGCGCGAGAGCGGTCGGCTCGTGCTGGCGCGCGACCGGTTTGGGATCAAGCCGATCTATCTCGCCGAATCCGATGGCGCCCTCCTGTTCGCTTCCTCGCTGCCCGCCCTGGTCAGGACGGGGCGGGTGGACAAGTCGATCGACCGGATCGCCCTGCAGTTCTACATGACCTTCCACGCGGTGGTGCCGGCGCCGTGGACCATCCTGAAGGGCGTGCGCAAGCTGCCGCCGGCGACCATGCGAGTGATCGAGCCGGACGGCACCAGCCGCGACGAGGTCTACTGGCGGATCAGCTACGCGCGGAGCGCCGAGGACGAGGCCCGTCCGGCCGAGGAATGGCGCGACCTGCTGCTCGACGAGTTCCGCCAAGCGGTGCTGCGCCGGATGGTGGCCGACGTGCCGGTGGGCGTGCTGCTCTCGGGTGGCCTGGACTCCAGCCTGATCGTGGGCCTGCTCGCCGAGTTCGGCCAGTCCGGGCTCGAAACCTTCTCGATCGGCTTCGAGGAAGCCAATGGGGAGAAGGGTGACGAGTTCCGCTATTCCGACCTGATCGCCCAGCATTACGGGACCCGCCACCACAAGATCTTCGTGCCGGAGCGGGAGATGCTGGAGGCACTGCCCGGTGCCATCCGTGCGATGTCCGAGCCGATGGTCTCCTACGACAACGTGGCCTTCTACCTCCTCTCCAAGGAGGTGGCGCGCCATGTGAAGGTGGCGCTGTCCGGTCAGGGGGCCGACGAGATCTTCGGCGGCTATCACTGGTAT
>NZ_WUJP01000202.1 GCF_009806515.1 Geminicoccus flavidas
CCGCCCCTAGCCGGTTCCAATGACCCAGTGGCCGAATATGCCAGGCGCTTCTTCGATCGCGACCACGCACGGCTCGGCCGGGAGCTGATGCCCGAGTGGCAGGTCGACAGGGACGAGGCCCGCGCCTTCGTCGCGGCCAGCTTCGGCCAGCCCGGTGCCGATGACCCGGTCGACAAGGCGCTGCGCCTGGACAGCACGGTCATGCTGGTGGACGACCCGGTCAAGCGGGTCGACAACATGACCATGGCCTTCGGCCTGGAAGCGCGCGTGCCCTTCCTAGATTACGAACTCGCCGAGTTCGCCGCCCGCATCCCGTCGCGGCACAAGCTGGCGCAGGGCGGCAAGGGCGTGCTGAAGGAGGCGGCCCGCAAAGTTATCCCGTCCGCGGTGATCGACCGGGAGAAGGGCTATTTCCCGGTGCCGAGCCTGAAATACATCGAGGGCAACCGGCTGGATTTCGTGCGCGATGCGCTCTCCAGCCAAGCTGCCCGGGAACGTGGCCTGTTCCGTCAGGATTATCTGGAGCGGCTCTACGCCAATCCGCGTGACGCCATCACGCCGTTGCGCGGCTCGGAGCTCTGGCAGGTCGGGCTGCTGGAGCTGTGGCTGCAGGAGCAGGGAATCTGAGCGGGGTGACGAGCGAGATGGCGACCAAGCGCGAGGCCTCGATCGATTGCGGCTGGGGCTGCCTCCTGTTCGGCCAGACCTTCGACCAGCCGGAACGGCTCGTCGCGGCGATGCGCTCGGAAGGAGCGGAGCGCCGGGACGTGGCGATTTATGTGCAGGATCCGCACGTGATCCTGTCCCTGGCACCGCACGAGATGTTCCTGGACCCGTCGCACACCTACCGCTTGGACCTAGCCGACTACCGGCCGGGCACCCGGCCGATGCTGGGCTTCCGGATCCGCCCCATCCAGGGGCCAGCGGACGTGGATGCCGTGAACGGGCTCTATGCCACCCGGCACATGGTCTCGATCCGGCCGGACTATTTCGATGGCCTCACCCACTCGGAAGCGATCCGGCTGATGGTTGCCGAGGAGGAAGTGAGCGGGCAGATCCTCGGCACGATCATGGCCATCGATCATCAGGCAGCCTTCGGTGACCCTGAGCGCGGCTCCTCCTTCTGGTGCTTGGCGGTGGACCCGCAGGCGGTCCAGCCTGGCATAGGCGAGGCGCTGGTACGTGCTGCGGTAGAGTTCCTGGCCGCCCGTGGCGCCGCCTATGTCGATCTCACTGTCATGCACTACAACGAGCAGGCGATCGCGCTCTATGACAAGCTGGGCTTCAAGCGGGTGCCGTTCTTCACCATGAAGCGCAAGAACCCGATCAACGAGCGGCTGTTCACCGGTCCGGCTCCTGATGCCGCACTCAATCCCTATGCGCGGATCATCGTGGACGAAGCGCGCCGGCGCGGCATCGACGTCAGCGTCACTGATGCCGAAGGCGGCTTCTTCCGCTTGTCGTTGGGCGGGCGCTCGATCCATTGCCGCGAGAGCCTGAGCGAACTCACCACCGGGGTCGCGGTCAGCATCTGCGACGACAAGGCTGTCACCCGCCGGATCGTCGAAGCGGCGGGTGTGGTGGTGCCAGACCAGATCGAGGCGCGCGATCGCGCGGCGCTGGAGGCGTTCCTGAAGAGGCACGGCAGCGTAGTCGTGAAGCCTGCACGTGGCGAGCAGGGCCGTGGAGTCGCAGTGGGGCTGGACACGATCGAGGCCGTGGAGGCCGCGGTCGAGACGGCGCGCCATCACTGCGACCGGGTGCTGGTCGAGCGGCGGGCCGAGGGCGAGGATCTGCGGCTCGTGATCATCGGCTTCCGTCTGGTCGCGGCAGCGGTGCGCCGGCCGCCCCGGGTCACCGGGGACGGCAAGAGCTCGCTCAAGGAGCTGATCCATGTCCAGTGTCGGCGCCGTGCTGCCGCAACCGGAGGCGAATCCACGATTCCGCTCGACGCAGAGACCTTGCGCTGCGTGGCGGCCGAGGGCTACCGGCTGGAGGACGTGCCGGCGGCCGGGATCGAGATCCAGGTGCGGCGCACCGCCAACCTCCATACTGGCGGCACGATCCACGACGTGACCGACGAGGTCCATCCGCGCCTGATCGAGGCCGGCATCCGCGCGGCGCGCGCGATCGACATTCCGGTGGTCGGCATCGACTTCATGGTGCGCTCGCCGCGCGAGCCGGACTATGTGTTCATCGAGGCCAACGAGCGGCCGGGCCTCGCCAACCATCATCCGCAGCCCACCGCAGAGCGGTTCATCGACCTCCTGTTCCCGAACTCGGTGCCGGCGGCGGTCCGGCAGGCGGTGCTGGCCGAGCGGGTCGCCGAGGTCGCGGCAAGCAGCCGCGCGTAAGACCGACGACCGCGCTCCCGAAGTGACGGGTGCCGCCGGAACTGCCGCCGGCACCCGGCGCGGCCGAACTGCGCCCTTCCGTGGTGTCCGGCTTTTGCCTAACCGGTGGTCCGTGCGGCGGTCCTGACGGATCGACGCCGGCAGCATTGGGCGGAGCGACATGGCGCGACTGGCGATCGACACGGAGTATCTCGCAGCGCAGCTCGCCCGCCTGCTCGAGGTGCCGAGCCCGACCGGGTTCACCGATACGATCGTGCGCGAGGTCTGCATGGAGCTGGAGCGGCTGGGCCTCGTCCCGACGCTCACCAGGCGCGGCGCGGTGCGGGCGGTGCTGCCTGGCAGGGAGAGCCGGCCCGCCCGCGCGATCGTGTCCCACCTGGACACGCTGGGCGCGCAGGTGAAGCAGCTCAAGGAAAATGGCCGGCTGGAGCTCGTCCCGATCGGCACTTGGTCTGCGCGCTTTGCCGAGGGTGCCAGGGTCACCGTGTTCACCGGGCACGGCTATGTCCGCGGCACGATCCTGCCGCTCAAGGCCTCGGGCCACATCTTCAACGAGGAGGTCGACACGCTGCCGGTGGGCTGGCGCCATGTCGAGCTGCGCCTGGATGCGGGGGTCGCCAGCCGGCGCGACCTGACGCGTCTGGGCGTGGAGATCGGCGACATCGTCGCGATCGACCCGCAGCCGGAGTTCGTGGCGAACGGCTATGTCGTCTCCCGCCATCTCGACGACAAGGCCGGCGTGGCGCTGATGCTGGCGGCACTCAAGGCGCTGGCGGCGCATGGCGAGCAGCCGGCAGTCGACACGCATTTCGTGTTCACTATCGCGGAGGAAGTCGGGGTGGGCGCGTCCTCGGCACTCACTGACGACGTGGCCGCGGTGGTCGCCGTGGACAACGGCACGACCGGCCCTGGGCAGGGCTCGGCCGAGTTCGGGGTGACGGTGGCGATGGCCGACCAGACCGGCCCGTTCGACTATCACCTGACCCGTTCGCTGGTCCGGCTGTGCCGTGAGAATGACATCCGCTACCAGAAGGACGTGTTCCGCTACTACCGCTCCGATGCCGCCGCGGCGCTGGTGGCGGGCCACGACGTGCGCAACGCGCTCGTTACTTTCGGCGTCGACGCGTCGCACGGCTATGAGCG
>NZ_WUJP01000203.1 GCF_009806515.1 Geminicoccus flavidas
GGTGCACATGCACGCGCTGCGCTCGGTGGCGGAGCTGCTCACGGCCTATGTGCTGAGCCCGGTCGAGATCCGGCGCGACGAGACGGAGGAGGCCGACGGCATGAAGGGCTTCCCGCGCCAGCCGATCCCGCACCGCATGGCCCACGATCCGCGCGAAACCGACGCGCAGGATCGGCCGGAGCGAGCACCCGCCTGACCTGCTGGGGCGGGAGCGGCTGCCGGCTCGTGTCGGGCGGGTTCATCCTTTCTTAGGATTACCATGGCAAGGTCGCGACGACGGGCAGCCAGCAGGTGTGCAGATCATGTCGATCGCGTTGTTCCGGCGCATCTGCGGGGCAGAATCGGTCCGGGGTTGCGGCATGCGGTTCGGCCTCCGCCTGGTCACGAGCTTCGCCGGGCTGGTGATCGCCGGTGCCGTGGGACTTGCTGCCGTAGTGGGTCTCGGAACCCGCGAGCAGGATCTGGCCGCGTCGGTCGCCTCCGCGAGGCTGGCGGCGACCGCGATCCAGGCGCGCAACGCAGAGATCGGGCGCGTCGTCCGCGACTATGCACTCTGGTCCGAGGCCTATCGCAACATCTACCCGACGGTGAATGTCGAGTGGGTCTATGATGGCGCCAACTACGGCAGCAACATCTACGAATCGCTCGGCTACGAGTATGTCTTCATCATCGATGCGGCCGGCGGGACCCCTTATGCCGTCGACCGCGGCGAGATCGTGCCGGTCGATGCGTCCGAGGTGATCGGCCATGGCCTTCAGCGGCTCTTGCGGCAGGCGCGAAGCCGCGGCGGTCGCGACGGCCAGCCGGCGGTGGGCGCGGTGACCGTGGCGGGCAGGCCGGCCCTGGCCGCCGCGGTCATGGTCTTCCCGCATGACGACACGGTGGCGGGTGCCACCACCGAGACCGCGCCGCTGCTGGTGTTCGTCGATGTCCTGGACGAGGAGGTGGTCCGCAAGATCGCGGCGGACTATCTCCTGAACGACCTGGAATTTGAGCTGGTCCTGAGCGCGCGCCCAGGCCACTGGGCATCCCCGCCGCTGGTGGGTGCCGATGACGCCCAGCTCGGCTGGCTGCGCTGGCGGCCGGAGCGGCCGGGCACGGTGCTGCTGCATGCCGCCCTGCCCTGGCTCGGCGCGGCGGCGGCCGGCCTGCTCTTGCTGATCATCCTGACCGGCCGCTCGCTGCGCCGAGCCGCCGTGACGGTGGCGGCCAGCGAAGAGCGCTTCCGCGACGTGGCCACCTCGTCCTCGGACTGGATCTTCGAGACCGATCGTGAGCTGCGCCTGACCTACGTGTCCGGGCGCTTCGAGGAGGTGACCGGCATCCCGGCCCATGCGGTACTGGGCCGTTCTCTGGCCGCCGTGGTACGCCCGATCGACAGCGCCAGCGGCGGGTGTACCAGCGTGACCCGCGGCACGGCCCGCGCGCCGCTGCGTGATCTGCGGGCGACCGTCCGCGACGCGGGCGGCCGCCAGCGGACGCTGCGGCTGGCCTGCCTGCCGATCCTAGCCCCGGATGGCAGGATCGACCGCTTCCGGGGTGCTGCCACCGACATCACCAACGAGGTGGAGGCCAAGGCCCGCGCCGAGTTCCTGTCGCTGCATGATCCACTGACCGGACTGCCCAACCGCCTGATGTTCGCCGAGCGGCTGGCCGAGGTGGTGGCTGTGGCCCGCGTGGAGGCCAGATCCAGCGCCGCCTTTATCTCGACCTCGACAAGTTCAAGGAGGTCAACGACACGCTGGGCCATCCGGTCGGTGACCGGCTCCTGTGCGACGTCACCGCACGGCTGCGCGCCCTGGTGCGCAGCACCGACATGGTCGCCCGGCTGGGCGGCGACGAGTTCGCCATCCTCCTGTCCGGCTGCGGCGGCGTGGACGAGGCGGAGGCGTTCTGCCGTCGGGCCCTCGTGGCAATCGCCGAGCCGTTCGACCTGGAAGGGCAGGCTGTCCACGTGAATGCCAGCATCGGCGTGGCGGTGCTGCCGGCCGACGCGGACGAGGCGGACCTAGCGATGCGCTGCGCCGACCTGGCGCTCTATCAGGCGAAGAGCGAGGGGCGGGGCACGTTCCGTTTCTATGCACCTGCGATGAATTCGGAGCTGCAGCGGCGGCGGGACACTGAGCGGGAGCTGCGCCGTGCCCTGGAGGCGCAGGAACTGGAGCTGCATTTCCAGCCGAAATGCCGGGCCGACACGGCCGAGCTCGCCGGCTTCGAGGCCCTGGTCCGCTGGCGTCATCCCGAGCGCGGGCTGGTGATGCCGGGCGGCTTCATCAATGTGGCTGAGCGGACCGGCCTGATCCTGCCGATTGGCGAATGGGTGCTGGAAGAGGCCTGCATGGCAGCGGCGCGCTGGCCGGGCTATCCAGTCTCCGTCAATTTGTCGCCCGTGCAGTTGCGCAGCCCGCGCCTGATCACCACCGTACGGCGCGTGCTCGACCGCTCTGGCCTCGAGCCGTCCCGCCTGGAGCTGGAGATCACCGAGAGCTTCCTGGTGCACGACCTGGAGGGGGCACGCGGTGTCCTGCTGGAGATGAAGGCACTCGGCATCCGCTTGGCGATGGATGATTTCGGCACCGGCTACTCTTCCCTGTCCTACTTGCAGAGCCTGCCGTTCGACCGGATCAAGATCGACCGCTCCTTCGTGGCGCGGCTGGGCGGGGCGACCAAGGCGGAGGCGATCGTGCGCGCGATCATCACGCTGGCCCACGGCCTCGGCATCGCGACCACCGCTGAGGGTGTAGAGGACGCCGATCAGCTTCGCTTTCTGCGCGAGATCGGCTGTGACGAGCTGCAGGGCTACCTGTTCGGGCGCGCAGTGGAAGCCGGGGCCATCGATGCCACGATCAACACCGCGCAGGAGCGTGTTTCCGCTGGGTCGTCACGGCCCGTACCTGTCGAGGTGCCAGCCGATCCGGCGCTAGCTGGCGGCTGAGCGGCGTCTGGTGGATGCCGCAGGCAGGTACGATCGAATACAACCAGAAGACATGCCGGTTGAACATCAAGCAACCGTTGATTTAAATAGCCCTCCGCCCGACGGCGTCGGCTTGCAGAGCGATTCTTGAATATGGCCGAAGTGGTGACCGATCCGACCGTGCTAGTAGCCGGCACGGCTGCCGGGATGATGCCCAAGGCGAAGGCGGTGCCGCGTCCGGGCCTGGCCCGGTCCGTTGCCTTCGCGCCGGCACCCGGGCCGGCGGAGCTCGCC
>NZ_WUJP01000204.1 GCF_009806515.1 Geminicoccus flavidas
GTCATACGCCGTAACCTCGTGCGCTGCCGGAACATCTACATCGCCGATGTACCCGGCTGCGGCCTCGGCATCTTCTCCGCGGTCCCGGTCCGGGCGGGGCGGGCGGTCGTGGTCGAGGAGGATGCCGCCTATTTTGATCAGATGATCGACGAGGCGCAGGTGCGGCGGCTGGGTCTCGATCTCAGCATCCACTGCTTCCAGGTCGGCCACAACCGCTACCTGCTGCCACGGGGCAGCATCGACGACCTGATCAACCATTCCTGCGAACCGAACTGCGGGATCCGTCTAAGCCCGCTCGGCTACCGCCTGATCGCACTCTGCGACATCGCCACGGGCGACCAACTCACCTATGACTACTCCACCTATATCGGCAACCCGCGGGAGCGGATGGCGTGCGCCTGCGGCTCGCCGCATTGCCGCCGCGAGGTCGGCCCGTTCCGCGAGCTGCCGCCCGAGCGGCGTGCCTTCTATCTGGCGCATGACGTGGTGGGGCCGTTTCTCCTGGACGAGGCGCGCCCGCTGGCGCAGTTAGCGGGCTGAGGCTGGCGGACGTGCCCCGGCCAGCCGACCGGGTGGTCGGCGCTGGGCGATGGAAGCGAGTGTTCGGCGTGAACTACCATGTCACGGCTGAGCGCGAAGATCTTCTGACGATGCCACCCGGCTGATTGATCGGCAGGTCAGCGGAGATCGGCGGCTTCCAGCTCCGGGCCCGCAGAGGCAGCCGCCCGCGGCGGCGCTGGTTGCCGCCACCCGCGCAGCTCGCTGTGGATCACCAGGCCGCCGCTCACGACGATGAGCATCATGCCGAGCACCACGCTGGGGCCGGGCAGGTCGCCGAACACCAGCATGCCCAGCCAGAACGACAGAGCAGGCCGGTGAACTCGAGGGGCGAGGTAACGGAGGCAGGGGCCCGACGGATGCTCTCTTAGAGAAGGTACTGCGCCAGCATCCCGCCGCTGCCGACCAGCAGCAGCAGGTCGTGTCGAGTCGGCCATTGCCACCACCAGGGCATGACCGTGCCGCACATCACGAGGAACACCGCGTTGTTGACCAGCATCTGCGCACTGGTCGGCACGGACAGCGCCAGCTGACGGATCAGCACCACGGTATAGGCCCATAATGCCGCGGCCAGCAAGGCCAGAGCAACCGGCCCCGAATCCGCCGACCCGGTCGGACCGCAGGCAAGAGTCACGCCACCCAGGCCGATCAGCAGCGCCAGCCAGTGTTCCTTGGACACACGTTCGCCGAGTAGCAGGACCGCCAGTAGGGTCGCGATCAGGGGCGAGGCGAAATAAATCGTCTCGAGCTCGACCAGCTGCAGACGGCGCGCTGCCGAGTAGTAGGCGAGCCAGGCGCACGCATAGACGAGGGCGGCGAACAGGATACGCAGCCAGATGCAGGGTGGCAGCATGCCCGTGAGGCTCTGCCGGCCGTTCACCAGGAGGCAGACGGGCACG
>NZ_WUJP01000922.1 GCF_009806515.1 Geminicoccus flavidas
GGACATGGCGTCACGGTTCGTATCCGCCGAGCAGGACCCCAGGCGTATGTCACAATCAAGGGGAAGGCCATTGGTCCGGCACGGCCTGAGTACGAGTATCAGATTCCCGTCGCCGAGGCAGAGGAACTGCTCCAGACCATGTGCCGGCGGCCTCTGATCGAGAAGACTCGCCATGAGATCCAACATGCCGAGCATCTTTGGCATGTAGACGAGTTTGGGGGCCGCAACACCGGATTGGTACTGGCGGAGGTGGAACTCAGTAATCCGGAGGAGGAGTTTGAGCGGCCTCCATGGCTGGGTGTGGAAGTCACGCTCGATGAGCGATATCGTAATTCGGCATTGGCTGAGGTGCCGATGGGACGCGATCCAGCGACGAGCCGGTAACAGCTGGGACATAGCCTGTGCGCTGGCGTTACAGCACCCACTTATGTGCATTTCCTACTGCTCAATGAGCAGACAACCATCGCACCGTAGATGGCATGTTGATCTACTTCAATGGTTACGCGGGCGACTAATGGTCCTCTAGCGCGAAGCCGCCTGTTCTCTTACTCCGTGCCCTGTCTGCTTTGTCGCTTCTCGGCAATCGTTGCCGCCACCTCCCGCCAGCTTCGGTCCAGTTGATGGCGCAGCTGGTGGCGCTGCTTCTCCCGCTCGGCCGCCATCCAGGCGGTCTGCTCTGCCATGGCGGCGGCGATCCGAACGGCGAGCGTCTGCGGCTGCTGAGGCTGATCGAACATGCGTCCTCTCGAACTTGGGCGGGAGGACAGGTGGACCGACAATGCGGCCGGTGGAAGCCCGCTGGCGCATGGCTGGTGCCTCCTTCATGCGGTTGACGCGCGATGGTCATGCCGTTGCGCCGGTCGCTCGGCAGGTTGGCGGGTGCGAGCCGCACCCATAGGCCGGCTCCCTTCCCCTTTGCGATTGCCCATCGCCGCCCGGTTCATCGCCGGGCGGCTTTTTCTGCCGGACCTCGCCTGCCGCTCCTGGCGCCTCCTGCAGGCGGAGCGCCTCCTCCATGGCGGCGAGCAGTGCATGTGAGCGGATGGTGTCGTAGCCGTTGCGGTCCAACTCGGCGATCAGGGCGCGCTGCGCAGCGACGTGCCGCCGGCCTTCCTGGACGTGCCGGCGGGCCTGCGCCAGCTTGGTCTCAGGATCGAGCATGGTCCTTGCTCGGGCCAGGTATCGGCCAGCCTTCTCAAGGACGCGGACACCAAAGTTGCCTGGCCACGAACGGCCACGGGCTGGCGGGCGGGACACACCCGCAAGGAGGCTGCATCAGCCGCCGACAGGTGGTTGCAGCAATTGCCGGCCGCCGTCGGATCTCCGATCCCATCGTGGAACCAGATCTGGCAGCGAAGATACAACTGGATGCGATGCTGTGCGTTCTGCGGATGCAGGCCGCCAGCCGTGTCCGCAGGAATGTTGCTGAGGTCGCAGACAGATCTGGTCGCGAAGATCAGCTGCATGACATCAGGGCTGGTCTGCGCCTGCAAAGGAAAAGGCGATAGACAGATCGCCGCACAAGCCAGAGATAAAGAAGAAAGCAATCTTCTAGACATCGCAATTCTCCGCTGAAGATTGTTCAACTTATTCCGATCTCCTTCTTTGGGACGTTTAGGGATATCAAGGAGAATCTTAGCATATTATTTTGGTAGAGAACACCACGCAGACGGCTAGGCAGGTTTACGCTGGGCCGAGGCGGCGGTAGAAGCGATCCTTGGGCGATTGCCCAAAGGACATGGCCGGAGGCATTCATGGAAATCCGCGAAGCCACCGAGCGTGACGATGATCTGTTCGTCCGACACTATCTGGCCGACTGGGATACGTTTGGCTGGCCCGAGGAGCGTTTCCAACCGGATGCGGCGGACCGTGTTCGCCAATACATCCAGGACAAGCGTGCCCGCGGCGATCTGGGTGGGTTTGTTGCCATGGACGGCGACAAGGTGGCGGGTGCCCTGGCGTTTCACCTGAATTACTCGCCCTATCCGCGCATCGTCCGGCCAGCCTACCTGCATCTTGCCTATATCTGGTGCATGCGCGTCGAGGAGGCCTATCGCGGTCGGGGGATCGGCCAGCGCCTGATCGAGCACACGGCCGACCATCTGCGCTCGCTAGGCTGCACCTCCATGGTGCTGCACTCCGTGCCGGACGCCCGAGGCTTCTATGAGCGGACGGGCTTCGCGCCGGCCACCGAGTTCCGCCGCGCCTTGTGAGGACCGCTCAACCGGTCCGCGCAGCGCAAGTTGTCGGGCATCCAGCCGGATAAGTTGAATCGACCCTTGGCAAAGTCGCCAACCGCTTGGCCGCGGCGAGGATTGCCACGCCCGGATTCCGCGTCTTGCGGCGACTGTCCGGATGCGGCAGGTGGTGAGGTATGACGGAGCAGCGCCTGGATGGCGGGCTGGGGTGAAGGCGCAGGAGGACACGGCCGGCGGGCTGATGCTCTAGGTGATCGTTGGCCGGCTGCGCAGTTGGTTAGCAGCCCAGACCAAACCGTGCCCACCTATCGATGGAACGGCATGAGCAAGTGGTCCCGGTTGGAAGTTATAACATATCGCTTGTAAATTATTAAGCATTCTGTTTGATCGAAATAGGAGAGATAGCCTATGAGGCATGAGTATGCGCCTATACAAGGATGAATGCTTCCAACCAACGCTCGCCGCTCATTAAGACGATCTAGTATGACAAGCACCGCAGCCATTCTGCTTGCTTTGGTGGGCACTGATCGATGCTTCGCTGCACCGGGGGCTCAGAACGCCGCAACTCAGGCCTCCGTCGCCAGCGCCGGCACTGGCCGGAGGGAAACGCGGACTGGGTCGCCGTGGCCGAAGCGGGCTACGTCGGCGCTGGAGACCTGCGCTAGCAGAAAGGTGTCGTCGGACAGGCGCACCCGCACGCGGCCGATGGAGCCAAGGAAACTCGCGGCAACCACCCGCGCGGCCCCGCCCGGGTCGGGAGCCAGCTCGACCGCCTCGGGCCGGACCAGAACCGTCACCGGTCCCTCACGGACGGATCCTTCAAGGAGCGGCACGCTGATTCCCAGCACCGTCGCCGCACCATCGCGAGCCTCGCCACGCAAGCGGTTGGTGAGCCCGACGAACTCCGCGACCCGCGCCGTGCGCGGCCGCTCGTAAAGCTCAGTCGGCGCGGCGACCTGCTCCAGGCGGCCAGCGTGCATGACGGCCACCCGGTCGGCCATCGCCAGGGCCTCGTCCTGGTCGTGGGTCACGAACAGGGTCGTAGTGCCGACCTCGAGCTGGATGCGGCGGATCTCGTCGCGGAGCTGGGAGCGTACCTTGGCGTCGAGGGCCGAGAGCGGCTCGTCGAGCAGGAGCACCCGCGGCCCGATAGCGAGGGCCCTGGCAAGGGCGACACGCTGCTGCTGCCCGCCGGAGAGCTGGTGGGGGTAGCGGGCGGCGCGGTCGGCGAGGCCTACGAGGTCGAGGTATCGGTCGGCGACGCGCAGCCGCTCCGTGCTCCCAACCTTGCGCAGGCGCAAACCAAAGGCGACGTTCTCGCGGGCGGTCATGTGCGGGAACAGGCTATAGGCCTGGAACACCATTCCCATGTCGCGTCGATTGGCCGGGACGTCCGTCACGTCCCGGCCGCCAATGAGAATCTGGCCACCATCCAGCCGCTCAAGGCCAGCGAGCGCACGCAAGGCTGTGGTCTTGCCGCAGCCCGATGGGCCCAGCAGGGCCACCAGCTCGCTGGGTCTGATCTCGAGCGTGAGGCCGTCGAGCGCGCGCACCTCGCCATAGCGCCGCCGCAGGTCCACCAGCTCAACCCGCACGCCGGCCGCTGACCTGTCCTGGCTCACGTGTCGTCTTCGACGAAGG
This sequence comes from Geminicoccus flavidas, assembly GCF_009806515.1. Classification (GTDB taxonomy): domain Bacteria; phylum Pseudomonadota; class Alphaproteobacteria; order Geminicoccales; family Geminicoccaceae; genus Geminicoccus; species Geminicoccus flavidus. The sequence goes on from NZ_WUJP01000922.1 coordinate 3,840, forward strand.
TCGAGCCGCGCGCCGGCTGGCCGACAAAGGAGAGGACGTAGAGGAGCGCGAAGGCGAGGACGAGTGCCGCCAATGAGACTGCCACGGCCACGGCGGCGTTGCGCTTGCCTTGGAGGTTGATGACGACCTGGAGCGTGTCGAAGGCGAGCAGAGAGGAAATAGTGAACTCGCCCAGGACCAGCGCCACCGAGACCAGCGCAGCAGCAATCAGAGCGCCGCGAATGTTCGGCACGACAATCCTCCAGACCACGCCGGGCCAGGAGCAGCCGAGGCTACGGGCAGCTTCGGCGAGGGTAATGAGGTCGATGGCGGAGAGGCCCGACGCTATGGCGCGATACGCAAAGGGAAGGACCAGCACTGCATAGACGAAGGTGAGCGTCAGCGCTGATTCGCCGAACAGCCGCGTGACCCCGGCGTAGATCGGGGCCAGTCCGACGACCAGCACGATGGCAGGGATCGTGAGCGGTAGGAGGCACAGGAACTCGATCGTCCGGCGCAGCCAGGGCAGCCGAAGCTGCACGAGCACCATTGTCGGCAGAAGCAGGACTAGCGTCAGGACGACCGTAAGCGCTGCGAGCTGGAGCTGGACGAAGATTGCCTCGACAAGGTCGGGGTTGGTCCCGATCCGGGCCCACGCCGCGAGGCTCCGGGTGCCGCGCGGCCCCCGTGTGGAGAACTCCAGCATCGCGAGGAGCGGTATCAGGAGGTACGCGGCAACCACGAGGAGGATGGTCCGGCGCAGGACCGCCTCGCCGTGCCCAGGCCGGCCCATGCCTAGCGCAGCCATCGGGAGCTCCTGGCCTGGAGGAGCGCGTAGAGCACGGTGGTCGCTGCCACGACCACGATCATGCCGAACGCCAGGGCCTTGCCCAGGTTCGCCTGCCCCAGGACGATCTCGCTGGTGAGGAACGTGCCGATGCGCAGCGGCACAAGCGGGCTCGCCTGCGAGATCAGGGCCTTAGCTGTGGCGTAGGCTGAAAAGGCGTTGGCGAACAGCAGAAGAGTGGCGCCCAGAAATGACGGCCAGAGGATCGGGAATCCCACGTGCCGCCAGTAGGCCCAACTATCCCCGCCAAGGCTTAGGCAGGCCTCGCGCCATTGCGGCCGCAACCCCTCGACTGCAGGCAGGAAGACGATGACCATGAGCGGGATCTGGAAGTAGGTGTAGACGAGCGCCAAGCCTGGCAGCTCGTAGATCCAGGCCCCGCCTGCGAACAGGTCGATCCCGAGCCGGTCGCGCAGAAAGAGCGTGACGAGGCCGTTGAAGCCGAAGGTGGCGAGGAAGGCGAACGCGAGCATCACACCGCCAAACTGGGCAAGCGTGCCCGATGCAGCAGCCACCACGCGGCGCAGCGCGCTGTCGCGCCGCCCGGTCGCGACCGACCAGGCAAGCAGCCCGCCAAGGACCGCGCCAAGTAGGGCGGTGACCGCAGAGAGCGCGAACGATAGGGCGAACGCCTCAAGGTAGGTGCCCTGGGCAACGGCCACGAGGTTGTCCAGGGTCGGCCGCCCTTCTGCGTCCTGAAAGGCGCCGACGATAACCGTGCAGGTCGGCCAAAGGAGAAAGACGCCAATGAACAGGAGGAAGGGCAGGATCCCGAGATAGTCTAGGACTTCGCGGATTCCCCGCCGGACACCATGCCGTGGTCCGGCGCTGCGGCCGTCCGGCAAGGGCGCCGCGGCGGCGGAACTGATCCTCGGGAGCCCAGCCGTCATTGGACGGCTTCGTCCCAACGCTCGATCAGCAGCTTCTGCTGCGTGTTGATCTGCTCCTGGGTGAGGTAGACGGGCGTACCCTTGGCCTCAGGCAACGCCGCCACCGCGTCCTTGTCCACCGTGCCCGCCTTCACCATGGCATCGAGGCGAACCGGCCGAGCAAACCCCCTGAGCCAGATGTTCTGCCCTTCGTCGGAGTAGAGGAACTCCTGCCAGAGCCGCGCGGCGGCAGGGTGCGGCGCGTCCTTGTTGATTGCCTGGACATAATAGGCGCCCACGGCCGCCCCCTCAGGCACCACGAGCTTCCAGTCGATCTGCCCCTCAAGCTGCTTGCTCTGGGCGACGTTGAGGTACTCCCAATCGATGACCACAGGTGTCTCGCCCGAGGCAATCGTGGCAGGCGTTGGGTCCACAGGCAGGAAGTTGCCGGTCTCCTTCAGCTTCCTGAAGAATTCGAGGCCCGGTTCGATGTTGTCGGCCGAACCACCGTTAGCTATCGCGGCCATCATCACGCCGTGGAAGCCGGCAGACGCCTGGGTGGGGTTGCCGTTCAGCGCGACCTTGCCCTTGAACTCAGGTTTCATCAGGTCGGCCACGCTCGTGATGGCCGGCACTCTGTCGGCGTCATACCCGACCGACATATAGCCGCCGTAGTCGTTCACCCAAGTGCCGTTGGGATCCTTCAACGGCTCCGGAATGTCGTTCCAGGTCGCGACCTTGTAGGGAGCGAACAGGTGGGTGTTGCGCAGCGCCACGTTGGCCCCGAGGTCGAAGACGTCCGGCGCACGCGCCTGCCCGCGGAGCTGGTTTGCCGCATTGATCTCGTCCTGGCTGCTGGCGTCGGGCTGGGCGCTGTTGACCTTGATCCCGTACTTCGACTGGAACGTCTCGATCATCGTGCCATAGTTCGCCCAGTCCGGTGGCAGGGCGATGACGTTCAACTCGCCCTCCTGTTTGGCCGCAGCCACGAGGCCGTCCATACCGCCGAAGTCAGCGGCGCTCGTGGCTGTCTTGGCGTCAGCTGCCTCAGCGGTAGCGCCGGTCGCGGCCAACAGGGCCAGGGTCGCCACGGCGGCGAGCAGTCTGCAAGCCTTTGGCAGCGCGGTATCGTGATCGAGTCGTCCCATTGTCGTTATCCTCCGTGGTTATCGGTTGAGCGCTGGGTCGGCGCGACACAAACAATAGGCGCACTGTGACAGCTTTGTTGCCAGATGGCGTATGATCAGGCGACCTCGCTGATCTGATATATGGTACGCGTGAGCCACGTCGGGTTTACCTCCACGCCCCAACCAGGTCCGTCCGGGATCGCCACCTTCCCATCGCGTACGGCTAGGGCCGGCTCGAACAACCCGTCCTGCCACGGGTAGTAGTCCGGCCCCTCGATCGAGAACTCAACGTAGGGGCCTGGTCCCGGGATGGCGCCCATAAGATGGAGGGTGAATACAGTGACCATCGACAGGTTGGCGGAGTGCGGAGTGACAGGCAGTCCTGCCGTCTGCGCCATAGCCGCCACGCGCAAGGTCCGCGTAAGACCACCCAGGTAACAAATGTCTGGCTGGACGACGTCCACGGCCCGCATCGTGATCATGCGCCGCCAAGTCGCGAGCTCGCAGTCCTGCTCACCGCCCGTCACGTCGAGGTCAAGCGCGTCGGCGACCTCTTTCGTCCACTCGAGTTCCCAGTAGGGGCAGGGTTCCTCGAAGTGGCAAACTCCGTGGTCCTGGAGCATCCGCCCGACCTCGATCGCGCGGGCCGGG
>NZ_WUJP01000931.1 GCF_009806515.1 Geminicoccus flavidas
GAAACGTGATCAGAAGTGAAGCCCCCGGTTGCCGGCATCGGTGACAGCCTCTACCCTCCGCCCGTCGGCGCCGATCGCGCCCGTCTGAAGACGACCTCTGTCGTGTCGAGGCCAATGTAGGATCCGCTACCATAGCGCCCTGGCGTCCGGCGGCTGCAGTTTTCCCGTAGCCCGAGCGGCCTTGCGTCCTGGCGCAGGTGAGCCTTCGCGATCCTGTACGACCCGTCGTCCCAACCCTGCAGCATTTCCCGAGCACCCACCGCACGTGGCGGCGGCGTTGCCGGTTCATCGGATAGATTCATGCGTTCTCAGCAGGTTGCCCCCTTGCGCGAACAGTGGTTCGGCAACATCCGCGCGGATGTGCTGGCCGGCCTGGTCGTGGCCCTGGCACTCATCCCCGAGGCGATCGCATTCTCGATCATTGCGGGCGTCGACCCGAAGGTCGGCCTCTACGCCTCCTTCTCCATCGCGGTGATCAGCGCCATCGTCGGCGGCCGGCCCGCCATGATCTCGGCCGCCACCGCCGCCACCGCGGTGCTGATGACCAGCCTGGTGCGCGACCACGGCCTCCAGCACCTGCTGGCCGCCACCGTGCTCGCCGGGATCATCCAGGTCCTGGCTGGCGTCTTCCGGCTGAACTACGTGATGCGCTTCGTGTCGCGCTCGGTGATGACCGGCTTCGTCAACGCGCTGGCGATCCTGATCTTCCTGGCCCAGGTGCCGGAGATGGTGAACGTGCCGCTCCTGACCTACCCGATGATCGCCGCCGGCCTCGCGATCATCTACCTGTTCCCGCGCCTCACCACGGCGATCCCGTCGCCGCTGGTTTGCATCCTGGTCCTCACCGCCGTGACGCTCGCCTCCGGCATGGAGCTGCGCACCGTCAGCGACATGGGTGCCTTGCCGGACTCCTTGCCGACCTTCTTCGTCCCCGACGTGCCGTTCAACCTGGAGACGCTCCGGATCATCCTGCCCTATTCGCTGGGCGTGGCGGCGGTGGGCCTGCTCGAATCGCTGATGACTGCGCAGATCGTCGACGACCTGACCGACACCCCGAGCGACAAGCGGCGCGAGTGCTTCGGCCAGGGCATCGCCAATTTCTGCACGGGCTTCATCGGCGGCATGGCGGGCTGCGCCATGATCGGCCAGTCGGTGATCAACGTGAAGTCGGGTGGCCGCGGGCGCCTGTCCACCTTCTGCGCCGGGATCTTCCTGCTGTTCCTGATCGTGGTGCTGGGCGACTTGGTGGGGATGATCCCGATGGCGGCATTGGTCGCGGTCATGATCATGGTGTCGGTCGGCACGTTCAGCTGGCGCTCGCTGCTCAACCTGCGCACCCACCCGCGCAGCTCCAGCATCGTGATGCTGGCGACCGTGGCCGGCGTAGTCATCACCCATAACCTCGCGATCGGGGTGGTGATCGGCGTGCTGCTGTCCGGGATCTTCTTCACCTGGAAGATCGCCCAGATCTTCCGTGTCACCTCCGAGCTCTCGCCGGACGGCACCCACCGGACCTACTGGGTGGAAGGGCAGGTGTTCTTCGCCTCGGCCGACGAGTTCGGGGATTCCTTCGACTTCCGGGAAGCGTTGGAGAAGGTCACCATCGACGTGAGCCGCGCGCATATCTGGGACATCTCCAGCGTGGCGGCGCTCGACCGGGTGATCCTGAAGTTCCGGCGCGAGGGCGCGGAGGTTGAGGTGGTCGGGCTGAACCAGGCCAGCGAGACCATCGTCGACCGCCTCGGCGAGCACCACAAGCCAGGTGCGCTCGAGCGC
>NZ_WUJP01000932.1 GCF_009806515.1 Geminicoccus flavidas
CTGGCCAGTCACTGACGGGAGGCCAGCCATGCAGAGCAGGATCCTGGCGCTGGTCGACGGCTCGATCTACGCGCAGAGCGTTGGTGATCTCGCCGCCTGGACCGCAGGGCGGTTGGGCAAGCTGGTCGAGCTGCTGCACGTGCTGGGCCGGCGGGAGACCGCCAGTGTGCCGGCTGACCTTAGCGGCAACCTGAACATCGACGAGAGCGACACGCTGCTGGCCGAGTTCGCCCGGCTGGACGAGCAGAAGGCCAGGCTGGCGCAGCGGCGGGGCCGGCTGATCCTGGACAACGCCGCGGCGCGTCTGCGTGCTGCCGGAGTCGCAGAGGTCTCGACCAGGCTGCGCAACGGTGACCTGATCGATGCGGTCCACGAGTTCGAGGAGGAGGCCGCCTATCTGGTGATCGGCAAGCGCGGCGAGGGTGCCGACTTCGCCCGGCTGCATCTGGGCTCGAACCTGGAGCGGATCGCCCGCACGGCCAGGCGGCTCATCCTGGTGGCGGCCCGCGCCTTCAGCCCGATCGAGCGGGTGATGATCGCCTTCGACGGCGGGACGAGTGCGCGCAAGGCCGTGACCCACATCGCCCATGACCGCCTGTTCCAGGGGCTGCCGCTGCACCTGCTGATGGCCGGGTCCCAGGCAGGCGACCGGGAGGAGGACCAGCTCGCTTCGGCCAGTGGCCAATTGCGCCGCGCCGGCTACACGGTGACGACCCAGCTCCTCTCAGGCGAGGCCGACACTGTCATCGCCCGGGAGGTCCAGGCTCAGGGGATCGATCTGTTGGTGATGGGCGCCTTTGGCCATTCGCGGCTGCGCAACCTGATCATCGGCAGCACCACCACCGAGATGATCCGGTCCTGCAAGGTCCCGATCCTCCTATTCCGCTGACCCGGCCGGCTGTCCGGCCGTTCCACCACCGCCACCCCGCCCTGCGGCCCGACGCAGGGGCAGTGAGGAAAGCCTCGAGATGGCGCAATCGATCAGCTTCCTGTCCAGTGCCAGCCAGCGCACGACCGCCACGCCCCGCCCGGCGCATGGCCGTCTTCTGCCCCTGGACGGGTTGCGCGGCATCGCCGTCTTCCTGGTGATCCTGTTCCACTGGAAGTACCTGCCGTTTGGCTGGAGCGGCGTCTGGCTGTTCTTCACCCTGTCCGGCTTCTTCATCTTCCGGAACCTACTGGCGACCCGGCAGGCCGAGCCGCACATGCCGTTCGGGCTGTTCTACGGCCAGTTCATGGTCCGGCGCTGCCTGCGCCTCCTGCCGCTCTACTACCTGCTGCTCCTGGTCATGACGGCGGTGGTGGTGATCCTGCAGCGCTGGGAGCACCTGGCGGTCACCGTGCCGAGCCTGGCCCTGTTCGTGCACAACCTGGTCAAGTCGTTCTCGTCCGTCCAACACACGCTCCATTACGACCACTTCTGGAGCCTGGGGGTGGAGATCCACTTCTATCTCCTGGCCCCGTTCCTGCCCTTCTTCCTGGGGCGCAACGCGCTGCGCAACCTGCTGCTCGCCATCGTGCTGATCAGCCCGATCCTGCGCCAAGCAGCCTTCTGGTACTTCTCGGCCGAGCCCGGGCCGCTGACGGTGCGCCCATCCGCCTTCGTCTACTTCTTCTCCTTCTTCCACTTCGACGCCTTCGCGCTGGGCGGGCTCGCGGCATTGCACGAGCGCGACCTCCTGCGCCTGGGGCGGCGCGCTTGGTGGCTGCTGCTGGTGCCAGCCGCCCTGTTCGTCACCTACTCGCTGGGCGTAGGCCTGCTGTTCCGCGACGTGCCCTATCTCCTGTTCATGGGCGATCATCTCCAGGCGAGCCTGGGCTACACCCTCTTGATCCTGTGCTGCACCGGGCTGATCTGCGTGGCACTGGTCGATGACGGCCTGCTAGGCCGGTTCCTGACGCTGCCGCCGCTGCTCCTGCTCGGCAAGATCTCCTACGGCGTCTACCTGATGCACGGTGCGATCCTGCTGGTGACCTTCCAGCTCATCGAGGCGTGGCTGCCCGGCTATGGGCGCTTCAGCCCGCAGATCCTGGCGGTCTTCGCCGCCTATCTGGCGGTGACGGTCGGCATCGCCTGGCTGTCGTTCACCCGGTTCGAGAGCCGCTTCCTGCCCCGGCCGAAGCTGATCTCCGCCCGGGCCCTGGGCGGCGGGTGATGCCCGGCCGGCAAAGCTCCGGCGACACCGGCTAATTCGGTGGACGTCGCCGGCCGCAGCCAATAGGTCGGAACCGGCGCCTGCGCCCGAAACGTCGTGCAGCCGGAGCCGCCTCCAGCCCGGCATCAACTTTGGCCGGGCGGCCAGGGTCCGACAGGGGGATGGATGAGCGACCGGGAAGTGGAGCGGCTGGAGCGGCAGCTCCAGCGGATCGAGAAGGAGCTGCCCGTCCGGGCGGCCAGGACGCTCCGCTGGCTGCGCGAGCCCTCGTCGCGCTGGGTTCGCATCCCCGTAGGCATCCTGGCGATCATCGGCGGCCTGTTCAGCTTCCTGCCGATCCTGGGCATCTGGATGCTGCCGCTGGGCCTCCTGCTCCTGGCTCAGGACATCCCGCCGCTGCGGCGCCCCACCCGGCGGGCGCTGCTCTGGTGCGAACAATGGTGGCTGAAGCGCAAGCGCAAGCGGATGGCGAACGGGACCTGAACTCGCAGCGGCTGCGGCCCCGCTATCTGCTCGCGGCCTCGGCCCTGGCGCGGCCGATTCCCACCTCGCTCACCCATTTGAGCAGGATCGCAGTGTAGTCCTGCTGGGCGCGCTCGTCCGACAGGCCGTGATCGGCACCTTGGATCATCCGGTAGGTCAAGGAGCGCGCCTTCTCGCAGGCCGCCATGTAGTTGGTGAACACCGGGTGCGGGATGATGTCGTCGTGCTCCGATTCCACCAGCAGCACGTCGCCCTCGAACTGGGCGCAGGCGCCGAGCGCCCGGTTCTCGTCCGGGCTGATGATCTGGCGGCGATAGGCGGCAAGGCCATACTTGCGGAGCTGCTGCTTGGGCAGCGCCCAGTCCTCGTCCCGGTAGAGTGCCGGCACGCGCAATCCTAGCCAGCGGACCGGCCGCAGGCTGCTCAGGATCGCGGCCAGATAGCCGCCATAGCTGCTGCCGATCACCGCGATCGCCTGGCGGTCGACGAAGGGCTGCCGGGCCAGCCGGTCATAGGCCGCGATCACGTCCCGCAGATTGTCCTCGCGGGTCACCTTCTCCTGGCGCTCGGCCGAGCCGCCATGGCCGCGCAGGTCGAAGGTCAGGCAGATGCAGCCGAGTTCCGCGATCTGCCTGGCGCGTGCCAGATACTGTTCCTGGGTGCCGCCCCAGCCATGCACGAACAGCACGCCCGGCAACTGCCTGGCCGGCCGTACCAGCGTGCCCACGACCGTCTCGTCGTCGACCTCGAGCGTGATCGGCTCGTCCCTGGTCGTCATTCCCGCCCGACCGTCACGTATTTGAGCATCGGCCCATTCTCGGCGTCGATGCCGTCGAAATACACGACCGCATCCTCGGGCACGGGTGCGGTGCCATAGATCTCGACGGTGCTGGCGCGGATTGCCGGCAGCAACGGGTCGGCCCCGAACGCCTCCAGCGCCGCGATCTCCGCACCGCTGGCGCCACCGATCCGCCAGGACTGCTCGAGCACGCCCGAGCGCCACGCACCGGCTGAGTTCTTGCCGAATGCCACGTCGTAGTTGCGCCGGGACGCCCGCAGCTCCGGCCAGGCCAGATCGGCCGCACGGTCATAGCGGCAGGCCTGGGCAATCGCGTGGCGGATCGGCGGGGGCAGCGGGAGGTCGCGCAGCCGGCCGAGCGGGCCCTGCACCAGCCGGAGATCGGAGCCGCCATAGACGGTCTGCCCCAGATGGTCGGTGGTGGTGCGCTGCGTGCCCCAGTAGGAGACGATCTGGCCGGCCGCCTGGACCTGGCCGACGCTGATCGTGGTGACCTCCCCAAGATTTTCTTCCAGCACCAGCCCCTCCCGGGCGAGCCGGGCCGTGCCGAGCTCGTCCAGCAGCGCATCGAGCGCCCGCTCGTCCTCCACGACGCGCTGGCCGCGTCCGGCAACTCCGTGGACGAGCTTGGCCCGGACCGGGCCGGACTGCCAGAGCAGGCGGGCGGCGCGCCGGACATCACCCGGCTCGAACACCGAATAGCCCGCTAGCACCGCATCGCCGGCCGCGGCCGCGAAGAGCGGCGCCCAGCCGTCAGGTGCCGCGGCATCCGGCCGGACCAGGCCGTGGCTGATCGCCTTGGTCGCGACGAACGCGCGGGGCACTAGCCCGCCGAACAGGTCATGCACCGAGCGGACGCCTCCTGCTTCCACCAGCGTGTCACTCGGCACCAGATAAGGGTTGTCCGGATCGGCCCCGGCGGGACCGGCGAAGCCGCCATAGACATAGCC
>NZ_WUJP01000933.1 GCF_009806515.1 Geminicoccus flavidas
ATGCAGGCGGGCCAGGCGCCGGGCGATCTCGACGTGGGTCGCCGCCTCGTGGCCGCCATGATAGTGCCCCATCCGCCGCGTCTGGTTCAGCACGGTCCGGATGATCGGGACGACGGCCGGCTTGGCCGCGTTCGCTTCCGCTGTGTTCAGCACGTCGTTCCCCGCGGCTCGGGCCCGGCTGCGACGGCCCGCCGGCATGGACGTCGGGACCGTCGTGCAGTCGCTTTCAATGCGCAGCGACGCAGGAGGGTTCCCGGCCTTCGGTGCGGCGTGATCGAGCCTGGCGGAGCCGGCGGGGCGGAGCCGGCCGCGGGGAACCCGGATCATCCCGGCCCAGGAAACAGCAAAGGAGCCGGTCGCTGCCCCGACCGGCTCCCTCTTCATGCCGGGCGCAGCCGCCGCTCATGCACCGGCGGCTGCGTGGATCGCCTGGTCTACGCGGCGATCCTGATCACGCGGTGACCCCGATCACGCGGTGACCCCGATCACGCGGCGGCCTTCTCGGCCTGCTGCTCGATCACCTTGGGCTCCGCTGCAGCACCGATCGAGATCTTCCTGGGCTGCAGGGCCTCGGGCACCTCGCGCTTCAGCTGCACATCGAGCAGGCCGTTGACCAGGTTGGCGTTGACCACCTGAACGTGGTCGGCCAGCTGGAAACGATGCTCGAAGGCGCGCTGGGCGATGCCGCGATAGAGATACTCCACGCCCTGCTCGGGCTTGGAGATCTGGCCCTTCACGACCAGCTGGTTCTCGTGGACGGTGATGTCGACATCCTCGGGTCCGAAGCCGGCGACCGCCAGCGTCACCCGATAGGTGTCCTTGCCGGTCTTGACGATGTTGTAGGGCGGATAGCCCTGCTCACGGCCAGCCTCGCCGAATGCAGTCTCGAACAGCTTGTCGAACCGGTCAAAACCGACCGAGGCGCGAAGAAGGGGGGAAAGGTCAAAGTTACGCATAAGAAGTCCTCCATTGAGCGACTTGTCGAAGGCCGAGCCGTACCTTCCCGACCGGAACATCCGGGCTTCCAGCCTTGCCATCGGACCCGTATCGGCATCCGATGACTGTGATCTGGTAAGTCAGCGCCCCGATTCAAGAGGGCTGGCAGGCCTCCCGGTGGAATTCTCACCGCCCGCGCGGGCGGTTGAGAACACGCGGGCGGGCCCGCATGAAGCGGGCTGCTCCCCCTGAAAATGAGCCGGCCCAGCGCCCATATGATGGCTATTGCATGCTGGGCAGACGGAGTGGAGATGGCGGTGAAGAAGTCGGCAACGTCCAGCAGGAGCAGGTGGCACAGGCTGGCTGCGCTGACGCTGGTGATGGTCCTGGCACTGGGTGCCGGGGTGGCCGAGGCGCGCAAGGGCGGCTCGTTCGGCAGCCGCGGCGCACGCACCTTCCAGACGCCGATGGCCACGCCCACCGCACCTGGTCAGGCGGCGCCGATGCAGCGCTCGGCGACTCAGCAGCAGCAGGCCGGCCCGAGTGCAGCGGCACCGGCGGCACAGCAGGCCCGCGGCGGGATGTTCTCGCGCGGCGGCTTCATGCCAGGCCTCATGGGCGGCCTTCTGGGTGCCGGCCTGTTCGGCATGCTGTTCGGCGGCGGCTTCTTTGGCGGGCTCGGCAGCCTGGCCGGAGTGCTGGGCTTCCTCCTGCAGATCGTGCTGGTGGTGTTCATCGTCCGCCTGGCGATGAACTTCTTCCGCAGCCGCCAGGCGCCGGCCTATGCCGGGGCCGCGGGCGGGCGGCCGGTCCGCAGTGCCCAGCGCGCGGCGGGCGGGCCGATGGCCGGCGGCATGGGCGGCACCGGCAGGACCGCGCGCCCGGGCGTGCG
>NZ_WUJP01000934.1 GCF_009806515.1 Geminicoccus flavidas
TGACGAGATCGGCATCACGACGGCCGACTACACCGCGTTCGAGAACGGCCTGCGGACCGTGCAGACCGCCTATGGCCGGGAGGACCAGGCGGCCCTGCGTGGCGCCGTCACGCCCGAGATGTTCGGCTACTTCGTCGAGGAACTGGAGGCGAACCGCGCGCAGGGCCGGGTGAACCGGCTGGCGGATGTCAGCCTGCTGCAGGGCGATCTCGCCGAGGCCTGGCGGGAAGGCGGGACCGACTATGCCACCGTGGCCATGCGTTACAGCATGAAGGACTGGACGGAGGACCGCGCCAGCGGTGCCGTGGTAGCGGGCGATCCGGAGCGGCCGGAGCAGATCACCGAGCTTTGGACCTTCACCCGCCCGCGGGGCGGCGAGTGGGTGCTCTCGGCGATCCAGCAGGCCGGCTGACGGCCCCGGCCGGCCGCTTCCTAGCGGCCGGCCGGCACTGCCTGCTCGCCCGTGGCCAGCCAGCGGGCGCAGTCCGGGCCGAGTTCACGCAGGGCGATCGCCTCGTAGCGCTGGCAGTCAGCCGTGCTGAGCGTGTCCCGCCAGCGCCCGTTGCTGCCCTTGTGGACGAAGGTCCGGGCACCGCCCTCCCAGAAGATGCCGCCGGCCGGCGCGCTCTGCTCGGCATGGGCCTTCATGTGCGCGAAGCCGCAATGCTCCACGATCCGTGGAAAGTCCTGCTCGTCAATCGGGATGTCCAAGAAGGCCGCGATCCGCCGGATCTGGCCCGGCAGGTCGGCCTTCAGCTCGTTGAAGTGCAGGAGCATCAGGTTAGGCAGGTGGCGGATCTCCCACCAGCTCCGGATGTTTTCCCAGAACGGCCACAATGGATAGCCGTCGCCGTCCAGCCATTGCCGGAAATACCTCCGGACATCATCGGGCGGCGGCTCGATCGGCGGCCCGACCCGCCCCGGCGTGTCGTTCAGCGCCTGATACCACAGCGCGTTGGCATGGGCGTGATGGTTGTAGAGGCTCCAGACCACATCACGCCCGTCACGGCCGATATAGAGATACTTGGCCGTCGGGGAATAGACCAGCGCATCCACCGGCAGATGGGTCTTCAGGAAGCGCCGGTGGCGCTGTGCCATCACCGCCGGCAGCTTGACCTCGCGGGGCGGCACCCGCAGGTCCAGCCAGGGCGAGATCGCGGCCACCTCGACCTCCGGTGACCCGCGGAACAGGAGCTGGCCGATGATCTGCTGCGTCCAGGTGGTGCCGGACTTCGCATAAGTGGCGATGACGATGTCGTCGTCACGGAAGTCGAGCGCTTCCCAGATGGTCGAATCCATGTGGTGGTTGTGCAGGTCGCGCTGCTTTCGCGGCCAATGATGCGCCGGATCGGCCATGTTCGATGCTGCCCCGTTCGCCCGGCCGCGCCTCCTGCCGCCCGGTTGCCTGGGCAGCATATGCGTCAGGAACTGGCTGGCCCGGGGTGACGCAGATCACCGTAAGGGGCGATCCGGCGGGTGGGCGATCAGCCGTCGATGGGCTGCCAGCCATGGAGGAGCCGGCTGGCGTCGACGTCGAAGGAAAAATAATATCCGCCATTGCCGGGCGGCTGGTCCTCGCTGCGGCTGATCGGGCAGCGCTTGAGGTAGCAGAGCAGGAGCGCGCCTACGGCACCATGCGCGACGATCGCGATGTCGCCGTCCGGGCGGGGCGTCAGGATGCGCGTCATTGCCTGGACGATCCTGGTCTGGGCGTCCACCGCCCGCTCCCAGCCGCGTACGCTCTCCTCTGGGCGGGCGAAGAACGCATCGGCAGTGGCCTCGAACTCGGCCTTGGGCAAGAAGCCCGTGGTCGAGCGGTCGTTCTCGCCGAGCTCTGCCATGGTGTGGTGAGGAATGCGGAGGCCCCGGCTGAGGATCTCCGCACCCTCGACCGCCTTGCGTTCCTGGCTGGACCAGACGGCGCGCAGGTCTGCCATCCAGGGCAGAGCCAGGGCCTGCTCCATCCGCTTCCGGCCCCGTTCGGACAGGGACCAGTCCGGCACCCGGACGTCCGGCTCGATGCGGACGTCCGGGTGGGTGATGAAGCGGAAGACGCTCAATAGACGACCACCGAGCGGATCGACTTGCCCTGGTGCATGAGGTCGAAGGCGTCGTTGATGTC
>NZ_WUJP01000923.1 GCF_009806515.1 Geminicoccus flavidas
GTGTAGCAGCTGTTCGCATCTACGAGCAGCGCCACGTCCCCTCCAAGAGACCCGCGTACCGCAGGCACGATGGCCTCAGTACGGCCTGGCCACTCGTCGCGATCGTGGCCGCATTCGCTGCCAACGCGGATCTTGAACGCATCATAGCCGTGCGCGTCGCGTAGGCGGACAAGGCGCTCCGCCTCGGCTTCAGGCGTGATGTCGCGCCTCATGCTCGATGCGTAGACCCGCAGCGGCCGCGGCCTGCCGCCTAGGAGTTCGCACACGCTCTTCCCTTCGATCCTGCCGCGCAGGTCCCAGAGTGCAGTGTCGAGCCCGCACAGGGCGCGCCAGACATAGGAGCCTGGGAACTTGTGCTCGCGGTCGGTGATCAGGTCTACGAGGCCCCCGACGTCCAGCGGGTCGCGGCCGAGCGCGTGCGGGGCGATCTGGCGATGGACAACGAGTGCAGTGATGTCGGCATTATAGGGTGAGACTTGGCCCCAGCCCTCGGTCCCATCGTCGGCGCGGACCCGCAGCATCGCGACATCTTGCGTGGCAAAGGTCTCGATGCTCGCGATCCGCACCACCAGCCCCCGCTCAGAACGTGATCACGTTGCGTAGTGCCGCACCGGCTCGCACGTCGTCGAGCGCCGTGTTGATCTCGCCCAGCGGGTAGCGCCTTGAGATCAGCTCGTCGAGTTTCAGCCGTCCCGCGAGGTACCACTCGGCCAGCATCGGTACGTCGACCTGCGGGCGTACGGAACCCATCTTGCTGCCGATAATGCGCAAGGCGTTGTCCGCGATGTCCACAGCCTCGAACTGGACCTTTACGCCCTCGGCCGTCATCCCGACGATAACAAGCGTGCCCCCGCGCCGCAGGAGCGTTGCCCCCTGCTCCATGGCACGGGCACTGCCCGCGGCGACGAACACGTAATCGGCACCACGCCCACCGGTCATGGAAAGGACTGATTCACGTGCGTCCTCCCGCATAGGGTTGACCGTTTGATCAGCTCCAAACGTTCGAGCGGCCGCCAGCTTCTCGTCAGAAAGGTCGACCGCGATGTTCGTTGCGGCGCCGCACAGCGCTGCACCCTGCACGCAGTTAAGGCCTACTCCCCCGGTCCCGATCGTGACCACACGGCTGCCAGGACGGACTGCGGCGACGTTGAGGACCGCACCCAGGCCCGTGATCACGCCGCAGGCAAGCAGCGATGCTTGGTCCAGTGGCACGGCACGTGGGATCGGCACAGCCTGGGAGGCGTCGACGACAACGTGCTCTGCAAAGGCGCCGGTGCGGATGCCCTGGCGGATGGGCTCTCCACCAGAGGATGTAAGTGGCGACTGCTCGTCGAGCGGGAAGTGTGACTCACACAGGGGCGGTTCGCCTTGAGCGCAGGCGTGGCAGGTGCCGCAGTGGCGGACTAGGGTGACCACGACATGATCGCCGGGTCGAACTCGGCCGACGCCCGGACCAACCTCCTCGACAATCCCGGCCGCCTCGTGCCCGAACACGGCAGGGAGGCTTCCGCCCCAAGCACCGTCGAGGGCGAGCACGTCGCTATGGCAGACCGCGCAGGCGGCGACCCTAACGAGGACCTCACCACGGCGTGGCGCTGCAAGGTCGACCTCCTCGATCGCGACCGGCTGCCTGAACACTCTGCAAACAGCCGCCTTCAAGGTCTGTTCCTTTTATATCTCGTCCTGCGCCGTCACCCCATGTAGTGCCGGCGGGCGAAGTCAAGACTGCTCTCGGATTCTGGGGTGGTCAATCCGGGCATAAGGAAGCCGGCCGCCCTGAAGGCGACCGGCTCCACGCCTTGAAGCGCAACGATCGCGCCGCCGCCGGCTCCTGCTCATCCGGCTCTTCCACCGTCTACGACCAGGCCAACGCCGCGCGCTCGGCGTCTTGCAACGGGCCATCCTCGCGGTGGTACGGCAGCTCCGCGATTCCAGCCTGACGCAGCATGCCGTTCAGGCGCCGGGCTAGCCGGCCCTCGCCAGCCTGCAGAGCAGTGTACTTGTCCCGCTCGCGGCTGAGGTCGAGCAGGGTCCGGACCGGCTTTTCTGCCTCCTGATAGTCGGCGATCGCGGTGGCCAGCGCCTGCATCGCCTTCTCGACCTTCGCCGCAACCTGGACCCGCGCGTCGACCTGTCGGGCGAGCTTCGCGAGGCGCTGGCGCTCCGCAGCGCGCCAGGCCTTCGCGGCTTCACGCTCGGCCTTGCCCCGCTCCCATGCCAACCGCACCCTCAGGTCGCCGAGCCGCTGTTCCTGGGCCGCGATCTCCTGCTCGACCGCCGCGACAGCCTGGTCGGGCACCGCGGGCTCGTTGGGCACCACCGACAACATTTCCGTCCTCTTCGACATTTCCTTGCACCTCACTAGTTGAACAATGCGGCCTGTTGCTGTCTTTCCTGGACTAGCCGGCGGGCTTCGTCATGAAGTTGTTCAGGGGTCATTTCTGCCCACCTGGGGTCGGGTTCGATCTTGGCCAGCACCTCCTTGCGGTATTGATGCAGTTCCTCCGTGGTCATGTTCCTCAGCTTGTCCTCAAGCTGTCGAAGCTCTGACTGGTCGGCAGTAGCGGCTCGCCTCTCCAAGAGCCTGAGCCGCTCTGATAGTTTGGACCTGGCGCTCCTGATCATCATTCCATCCCCGCCTGGTCACGCCGGATCCAGGACCAGCACAGCTCGTCGATCTCGTCGTCGCTCAGTCCCTCAATGTCCGACACGTCCACGCCGATGAGCGCCCGATGGCACAGCTCTTCGAGCGCCTCGGCGGAGAGCCCCAACAGGTCGTCCAGGATCTTGAAATTGCCCATAGCCGAGGTGATAGATGGCGCAGCCGCCTCCAGCGCCAGAAGCCGCTCTGCCAATCGAGCGCGATACGCCGGGGTCACCGACCACCTCCACGCTGGACGGCCTCAAGCGCCTCTATCCGTGCCTCGATCTCCGCGCCTTCCACGAGCCGAGCGGCCAGCGCCACGATCGAGGCAAGCCGACTCGCATCCCGTGGCTGGAGTTCACCGCTCAGCCCCAGGGCGTAGAGCTTCTGCAATTCGCGCCGGCACGGATCACGCTGTCCAGCCGAGACGGTCTCCGGGTGGGGGTGCTGCTCATCCTATTGAACTACCTCAGGAATCCGTCGCGGAACGGACCAGAACCGCACTGGAATGGCAAAAAATTGAGGACATGTGAGCCGTTTCGAGCCACTGCTGCTCACTGTTCCTGATCCGGAAGCTCCGCCACATCACCTGCCACGATTGCGGCGCGAGCCAGGAAGTCGGCGAAGGCTCGAGCAGCCCTTGCGGCTTGCTCTGGATGCGCATCAGCGATCCGCGCAACCGCCTGAAGCCGGTCAATCTCGCAGACGAAGCACCGACAGATCGATATGCCGGATAGGACTTCGATGAACTGGTGCTGGGTAGTCACCGTACGCTCCATCAATACGGGACAGGATCGTCGAGCTCGGCATGCCGGGCTTGCAGCGCCATCGCGGCCTGATGCTCGCGCTCCTGTCGACGCTGATCGCGGGCGGCCGCCGCGCTGGCGGATGGACGGCTGCTCTGACGCTCCTGCGGGCGCTCCCCGGGTTCGCTTAGGTAGATGTCCCAGGTGGGGTTGCCCTGCGCGTCATCCTGCCCACGGAAGCCGACCACCCGGCACTTCGCCAATCAGCCAGAAAGGTACGTATTGCCGTTTGCCGAGGTCCGCTCACTGAGCGTCGTCAGCAGAACCTTCGGCATCTGCGGGCGCCTAGTCATCGTTCCGTCTCCCCCTCGATCGCGCCCAGCTCGCCCCGCAGCGTGACCTCCGCAGGGTCGGCCAGAACATCGGCCGGCCAGCGCCCCGCGTCCCCGGCCGGTCCGCTGCCACCATCGTGTTGAATAGCCGGTCGAGCAGGCTCGGGTCGGCTGGTCGCCCCGCGTGTCGACCAGGAGCCCGGCCGGTCGCTCCTGAACCCGCCAGCCGCGGGCGCAGGCCTCGGCGAAGGCTGAAGGCTCAGTCGTTGCTACCCCTGCTACCCTGGCCGGCGAAACGAATCCGGAACGGCCGGAAGAACGGGCCGCGGGTAGCAACGGGTAGCAGACCGCCGAAGCGGCCGAATCCTCAGGAACGGCGTGGGTTTCGAGGGGATGGGTAGCAAAGTTAGCACGGTAGCAAAGCGGGTCGCGGGCGCCTGCGCGCATGTGCGTGCGCCCGCGCGCGAGAGGCAGTGGAGGAGAGAGAAGAAGGCGAAGTCCCCCTCTCTTCTTTTTGGGCCTGCCAGCGATCGACCAGGCTCATGGCACGCCCTGCCAGTCGGGGTTCACCACCAGCCGCTCGGACCGCCCCTCCCGGACGACCCGGGCCAGCCCGTTCTCGGTCAGCTTAGCGATCGCCCCGTCCCGCCGCTCCTTCGTCCTGGTCCGTGAGGGGCCGTACTGGAGAACGCGCTTCATCGTGACCGGTTCGGCCTGTTCCATCGTCCAGGACAGGAGCGCCGCGGCATCCGTGGCAACACCGTCCCGACCAATCATGGCGAACATCCGCCGGGCCTCGTGCAGGTGCCATGCCGCGATTTCGACGCCGGCGTCCATCGACCCGATGCCGATCTCGCCGGTCGGCCCATGCACCAGCACATGCAGCACCCCCGCGATCCGGGCTGCCTGTTCAGCTGCTTTGGAGCCGAAGTCCGGCAGGTCAGCGAGTTCTCCCCGCGGACCCAGCTCGCACTCGACGTCGTCGAAGAAGGAGCGCCAGCGCTCGAAAGCCGGCTGGCTCAAGGGTAGGATCGGCGGCTTGAGCACCATGGGCAAATCTGCCTCCGGATCCACCGGCAGCGGCATCTCCAGGAGCTGCGTCAGGAGCTCGTCCCAGACGGCCAGGGCAGGGGTCCCGGTCGAGCCAGCCTGGTAGAGGCGAAGGCCCATCGTCGAGCGCGGCCAGGCGATCAGGAACCGCGCCAGGAAGCCGGTACCGCGGCTGAGGCCATCGCCGGCGGCCAGGAGCTTGCTTACCACTTGGGCCTGCATCATGAGGCTGGCAGTAAAGCGCCGGCCCCGGACCTCTACGCTCTCCCTCGTCGACCGCCGCCGCGTGAACGGGTTGCCATCCCAGAGGCGATTGAGCAGGGCGAAGTAGCGCAGGATCGATTGCTCGCTCATACCATGCCCACTGACCACCAGGCCGCCCTCGTCGGACCAGAGAGATGAGGACGGCCAGCCGTTAGCCAGGTCGATCGACAGGGCCTCGGGGTTCGTGTCCTCCATAAACAGGACCGGTAGCGGATCCACGACCGGCATCGGTCCCATCCCCTGGAGCGCCGCCTCCAGCTCGATGGCCTTATCGCGCTCCTCGCGCTTGGCAGCCCCTACCGCCTTCTTGATCGCGGCGAGCAGGCCATCACGCTTTGCCAGCCAGACTGCCCGTCGATCCTTCTGTTGCTCGTGCCCGGGGCGGCGATTGGCTTGCTGGACCTGCTGCCACTGCCGGATCGCCCGAGCCATGCGCTTATCGGCGGTCGTCTTTCGCTCACCGCTCTCGGCGATCACCAGGAGGTTGAGCCAGGTCGGGCTGATCAGGCTCGGCGTGCGGGCGACGTCGGCCAATCCTTGGGTCACCAACGACGCGGTAGCCAGCGCGCTGCAGGCGACCAGCGCAATTGGCTGCTGGCCATAGGCGCGGACGTCCGTGATGGCATCCCGCATGACAGGCGGCAGCACGTGGAGCGGATACTCAGTGGACCGCTCATGATCGGCGAACAGTGGCACCATCTCGGGCCACGGCGCCTCGGCCGCCGCCTTGTCGGCGGGAGCAGTTGCACGATTGGTCAGCTCGACGACGGTCGCGGCGGCCATCACACGATCTCCCGCGGATGAGCGGCGCCAAAGGTCATTCCGCTGCGGATGGTGGGAGCCGCCTCGTTGGGGTGCAGCCCCATCTCCCGCGCCGTCAGCTCGAGGAGGTCGGCCACCGCCTGCCCATCCAGGAGGCCAGCCCCCACTAGAGAGCCCAGGCGGACCGCGGACGCATGCAAGGCATGGTTGCGGGCACCCTCTGCGGTG
Organism: Geminicoccus flavidas; assembly: GCF_009806515.1. Taxonomy (GTDB): domain Bacteria; phylum Pseudomonadota; class Alphaproteobacteria; order Geminicoccales; family Geminicoccaceae; genus Geminicoccus; species Geminicoccus flavidus. The sequence continues at coordinate 6,027 of NZ_WUJP01000923.1, forward strand.
CCGGCCAACTGGCGCAGCTCGTTGTCGAGCGCCGCCCGGGCGTAGGCGCCGGTCGCCAGCATGCTAGCTCCCTCCGTCGGTCTCGTAGGGCGGGCACATGCTGCCGCCGCCCGCACCTGCTACGTGATCAATGATACCGACGCACGCGCCGCCTGCCTGCCACGGGCAAGGCAGGATCCCGGCATGTGCTATGCCGTACGGCGGGCCGATGTGCGGGCTCGATGCTTGGCCGAGGTTCGCTCGTGAGAGAACGTAGTCGAGCGCTTCCTCGGCCGCCGGCAGCGGCCGCCTGCGCAAGAGGGAGCCGATGACGTCATCCTACCATCCGGTGGTCAAGGAGATATCTGCTCGGGCGACGAGGCGTGGCGAGATGTTCCAGGTCCAGGGCAATCGGGCGCTGGGCTTCGCGAATGGCAGCGGGCTGTGAGGCAGCCGGCATGATGCGGCAGTCGGAGGGTTCGGCCAGCTGCCGGGCTTGAGCTGGTGGCTGGCCGGCAGCCATCATGGCTTGCACATCTCAAGCGGAGTGAAGTGGTTGCAGGTTGAGAGAAGAATTACGGCCATCGCGTTTGACGCCTATGGCACCCTGTTTGATGTCTTCTCGATCGGTGCGCTCGCCGAGGAGCTGTTTTCGGGCAAAGGGACGGCGCTGGCGACGATGTGGCGGGACAAGCAGCTCGAATACGCTCGGATCCGCACCATGTGCGGCCGGTTCGCCGACTTCTGGACGGTGACGGCCGATGCCCTGGATTATTGCTGCGAGCGTCTGGGGCTCACGGCAGATGCGGCGCTGCAGGCGCGGCTGATGCAGCAGTATGCCGAGCTCTCGGGCTATCCCGGCGACCTGGAGGCGCTGCATCATATCAAGGGGCTGGGCCTGAAGGTGGGCATGCTGTCTAACGGCTCGGCCCGGATGCTGAACAGCGCGATTACGGCGGCCAGCATGGACGGGCTGTTCGACCCGGTCATCAGTGTCGACCCGGCGCGGCGCTTCAAGACGGCGCCGGAGGCCTATCAGCTTGGGCCCGACGGGTTTGGCTGCCCGGTCGAGGAGATCCTGTTCGTCTCCGCCAATGGCTGGGACGTCTGTGGGGCCACCTGGTTCGGCTATACCACCTTCTGGCTCAACCGGGCGGGCCTGCCGGCCGAGCGGCTAGGCGTCGAGCCCCATGCCACCGGGCGGACGATGGGCGAGGTGGTAAGGTTCGTGGAGGCCTCCGCCCGGCGCTGAACCACGGCCGGGCAACCTCCGCCAGTACGGAGGTTGTCCGGATTCGTTCATCCGAATGAGCGGGCCATGGCCTGCGGCTCAGGCCGGATGGCTGGGGCCGAAGCTCAGTCCAGCGCCTGCGCCAAGCCTAGCAGCACCTCGTCAGAGCCGCGCCAGCCGATCAGGGACAGGCCCACCGGTATGCCCTGATAGTTCCCGAGCGGCAGGTTGATCTGCGGTATGCCGGTCAATCCGGCGATGCAGGTCAGCTCGATGATCCGACTGACGGCAGCCAGCAGCTCGGAAAAGCCGTCATTGCGGTAGGGCGGCAG
>NZ_WUJP01000924.1 GCF_009806515.1 Geminicoccus flavidas
GATCGGGCTTGTCGGCAGGCACAGTATCTTGTCCTGGCCCAGCAGGTCGTCCAGGCGGGCGCGGGCCCGCTCGCGAAACGCCTTGGGACCGACCAAGTCGCCCTCAGTCAGCTGGCTCGCGAGCGTCAGACTGCGGCCGACCTCGATCGAGAAGCGCGGCACGCAGCGCTCGACCCAGGGGCGGAAGGTCTTGCCAAACTCGCCGGCTTGGAGCTTGCGCTGGTTCTCCGACCAGGCGAGCAGGTCGCCTTCGCCCAGTGCCACCTCGCTGCGCTTGCCGAACGCGCCGGAGATTCGCTCGACCACTGGCGCCAGCGCCGACCGGACCTCCGGCACTGCGATGTCGAAGCAGTCGGTGGCGATCAGCAGTTCCGTTGGCATCGCCGTTATCGCCTTCGACTGCAGCAGGACCTCGCCGACCTTCACGAAGGTCGCGGCGTCCGCGCCGAACCAGCCGCAAGTATCAAAGCTAGGCGACTGAGTGTCCATGCCCTCTACGGAGATGCGGCCGTGGGTCGGGCGCAGGCCGTAGAGGCCGCAGAAGCTGGCCGGTGTGCGCACGGAGCCGCCGGAATCGGTGCCGAGCGCGGTATCGACCAAGCCGCCCGCCACGGCCGAGGCGGAGCCGCTGGAGGAGCCGCCCGGCACCCGGTCCGGGGCCTTGGGGTTGAGGGGCGTGCCGTAGAACTGGTTGCGGCCGATCAGGCCCAGGGAGATCTCGTCGGTAATGGTCTTGCCGACCAGGGTGGCGCCGGCGTCCAGCAGGGCCTGAACCGCCCAGGCATGCTTGCGGGCCGGCGGGTGGGTGCGCTCCCAGTCCGGGTTACCTCCGCCGGTACGATAGCCGGCCACCGCGAATAGGTCCTTGGCTGCGAACGACATGCCCGCGAGCGGGCCTGTCCTGGCACCTTGGACGACACAGTCGACATGCGGCACGAGTGCGCCGAATTCGTCCTTCATCCTTCGTCTCAGGCTTTCTTGATCGTGCGGAAGTCGACGTGGTTGTGGAACCAGTAGACGTAGTTATCGACGTTCGGCTGCATGGCGATGTCGCCAAACAGCTGCGCCAGCGGGATGCGCGGCACGTCGGCCATCACGATGCCGACCATCTCGGTCAGCGCAGCCTTGTAGGCGGCGTCGTCCTTGGCGAAGCGGGCGATCTCGATCTGCTCGTCCAGCCTCGGGTTGACGTAGTTGCAGGTGTTGAAGACCGAGTTGTTGCCGCCGTGATAGGTCCAGAAGAAGTGGTACTCGGGATAGTCGAGCCACGGGTAGAACTCGGCGATCACGAAGGGCATGGACTTGGAGGCCATGTTGGCGAACCAGTTGGCGCCCGGCACCTTCTCCAGCGTGACCTTGATGCCGATCTTGCCGAGCGATTCCTGGACCAGCAGGGCGATCGGCTCGCGGGTGGTCGACTGGCTGAGGTCGAAGGACAGGGTAGTCTCAAAGCCGTCGGGATAGCCGGCCTCGGCGAGCAGGGCCTTGGCCTTGTCCAGGTCGGTCGAGAAGGGGGAAGGGGTCGGCCAGGTCGGCGGGAAGCTGGTGGTGGACGGATCCGCGCCGAACATGGGCACGCCGCGGTTGTAGAGGGCGCCGTCCATGATCTGCTGGTAGGGAATCGCGTAGGCGATCGCCTGGCGGACCTTCAGGTTGTCGAACGGCTTCATTTGCACGTTCATGTCGATGAACAGGAGGTCGCCCTGGATCGGCGTGCCGACGACCTTCAGATTCCCGCCGGCGGCCAGCTCGGCATAGTCCTTGGGCGGCAGGCCGGCCGAGATGTCGACGTCGCCCTTTTCCAACAGCGCCCGGCGCGTGCCCGGCGAGGCGATCTGGCGGACGACGACCCGCTTCAGCTCGGGCAGCGGACCGGACTTCCAGTCGTCGAAGCGGCTGAGCACCAGCTGGTCGCCCGGCTTCCAGCTCTGGACCTTGAAGGCGCCGCCACCGGCATCGTTGCGCTGGCTCCATTCCAGGCCCCAGGGATCGGCCTCGGTGGCATTCTCCAGCACCAGCTTCTTGTTGACGATGCAGGGGATGGGCACCGCCAGGTCGGGAAGGCTCAGCTTGTTGGCCTTCTCGAAGGTGATCTTGAAGGTGTGCTCGTCGACCACCGAGAACTGGTTGGGGCTGGTGAGGGAGCCGGCCGCCATCTGGACGGTCGGGAAGCCGCCTGCCGCCACCGCCCGGTCGAACGACCACTTCACGTCCTCGGCGGTGACGGGGGTGCCGTCGTGGAAGGTGGCGTCCCGGCGCAGGTGGAAGATCATGGTCTTCCCCTCGTCAAGGATCTCCCAGCTTTCGGCCAGTTCCGGCTCGAACATGGTGGCGTCGTAGCCCTGCGCGCCGTTCGGCATCTTCTTGGTGCCGTGGCTGACCAGGCGGTCATAGACCTGCCAGGCGACCATGCGCGACTGGTCGTTCGCCGCCGGCAGCATGGTCTCCAGCGAGTTCGGTCCCATCTCGTTGACGAGGATGAGCACGTCCTTGGGCGTGGCGGCCTGGGCCGGGCGATAGCCCATGGCGGCCAGTGCGGCGCTGCCTCCCAGGAGGCCGAGCGAGGTTCTGCGATCCATCTTGATCATGCGGGGCGCTCTCCGAGGGAAGTCAGTGGGGCAGCGGGTTCTGCGTGGCGCCCATCGTCAGGCCGAGCGCTCGATGGTAGGCGGCGCCAAAGCCTAGGATCCGGTTGTCCTGGAAGGAGGGGGCGATGAACATCAGCCCCTGGGGCAGGCCATCCGGGCGTAAGCCGTTCGGCACGGCAAGTGCGCAGAACTCCATGAGGTTCACGAAGTTCGTGTAGGTGCCCATGATCGCGTTGCGCTCGATGTTCTTTTCTTCGAGTTCAGCGATGGTGAAGGTGGTCGGCGTGGTGGGCGTCACCATCACGTCGACGTCCTCGAACAGCTTCATCGCGATCTTGCGGTAGGCTGCTAGCTTGTACTGGGCGACGAAGACGTCGGCGCCGCTGTACCTGGTGCCCCAGGACAGGATCTCGCGGGTGGCCGGGTGGAACCGGTCGCCGCATTTCTCCCAGACAGGGCGCAGGTTGGCGTAGCGCCGCGCGATGAACGCGTCCTCGTAGAGGAGCTTTGCCGCCGCATGGAGCGGGGCGTAGTCGAACTCCACCGCAGTGCCGCCCATGCCCTCCAGGCGTGCGATGGCGGCATCGAACAGGGCCTCTGCGGCCTGGTCGCCGAAGAACAGGCGGCTTCCCTTGGACGGCACGGCGAAGCGGAAGCTCTCGGGGAGCGGGTCGATCTTCAGGTCGAAGCTCGCCGCCTCCGGCAAGGAGAGCGGGTCGTCCTCGACGTGCTGGATCAGCTGCCGGATCGCGTGGACATTGTCCTCGACGGTAAGTGTCAGCACGGTGTGGCTGGCGCCCATGCCGGCGGCGGAGATGCCGAGCGGGACCAGGCCGTTGGTGGGCTTCAGGCCCACCAGGTTCTGCAGGGCGGCCGGGACTCGGCCCGAGCCCGCGGCGTCGCCGCCCAGCGCGAAGCTGACCAAGCCGGCCGCGACAACGACGCCGCCGCCGGAGGTCGAGCCGCCGGAAATATGGTCCTGGCTGAACACGCAGGACGGGATGCCGTAGTCGGTGCGCACCCCAACCACGCCCATGCCGAACTGGTCCATGTTGTTGCGGCCGATCGCGATGGCCCCCTTGTCTAGGAGGCGCTGCACGATCGGGTCGGTCTCGGTCGCGAGGTACTCGCTGGCCCGGCAGGCATTGTTGGTCGGATAGCCGGCGAGGTCGAAATTCTCCTTGATGCCGAAGGGCAGGCCATAGAGCGGGTGGCTGTCCGGCGAGGCGCCGGAAGCTTCCAGTTCAGCCGCAGCCGCCAGGGCCCGCTCGCGCGGGATGATCAGGGTCCAGGCCGGATCGGCGCCGCGGGCGGCGATGCGGTCGTAGACGGCTTCGACCACCTTGCTGGGGGTGAGGGTGCCGGCACGATAGGCGGCGTGAAGGGTGCGGAAGTCGAGGCTTCCGGTCTCAGGGGACCAAGTCATCGGTATCAGAGGCCCAATTCGACGAGAAGCGGCGGCCAGGCATCCTTCCAGGGTCTTGCCTGCTCGAAGGCGGCGGAGACCTTCAGCACCATCGGGTCGTCCAGGTGGCGACCGATGATCTGCAGGCCGACCGGAAGATTGTCCTTGGTGAAGCCGGCGGGGATG
>NZ_WUJP01000925.1 GCF_009806515.1 Geminicoccus flavidas
GAAGCGGCAGGCTGGCCGGTCAGGTTCGCGATATAGGTGAACGCCAGCCAGTCGCCGGACGTCACCATCTTGCCCTCGATGATCTCCGGCCCCTGCATGTGCACGGGGAAGGGCGGCACGGCGAGGGTCGGAGTGAGGAGCAGATCGTAGCGCTGCATGAAGCGCCACATCTTGTTGACCACCATCTTGCGGACGGTCTTGGCGTCCGTGAAGTCGGCGCCGGTCCAGTCCCTGGTGATGAGCGCCAGGAGGTGCGGCGAGACCTCCTTCTCGCGCCCCTCGATCATCTTGCGCATGCCGGTGAGGTCGCTTTCAGCGGCCACCAATGTCCAGAAATGGGGGAAGGGGTCCTCCCAGCCGGGATGGGCCTCTTCCACGATGCAGCCCATTTCCTCGAAGACCTTCACCGCCTCGCCGACGACGCGGCGCACCTCCGGATCGACCGGCGCATACCCCCAGTCGGCGCTGTAGGCGACACGCAGGCCCTTCAGCGACACAGGCTTGGCCACCTCGTTCCAGTCGAACTCCGGGCCCGGGATGGAATAGCGGTCGCGCATGTCGGGGCCGGCCGCGATCACGCTCAGCATCAGCGCCGAATCCGCGACCGTGCGGCTCATCGGGCCGATATGCTCTAGCGATTCCCAGCTCGACACGCCGGGATAACGCTCGTCCCGGCAGCCGGGATAGAGCGGCACGCGGCCCATCGAGGCCTTAATGCCGTAAAGGCCGGAATGGGCGGAGGGGATGCGGATTGAGCCGCCGCCGTCCGAGCCGATCGCGAAGGGGGAAACGCCGCAGGCGACCGAGGCGCCGGAGCCGGCCGACGAGCCGCCCGGCGTCATCATCAGGTTCCAGGGGTTGCGGGTCGTCGCGAAGACCGGGTTATGGCCGACGCCGCTGTAGCCGAACTCGGGCACGTTGGTCTTGCCGAGGATCACTGCGCCGGCGTCCTTCAGCCGCTCGACCACGATGTCGTCCTCGTCGGGCACGAAGTCCTCGTAGAACTTCGAGCCCATGACGGTGCGGATGCCATTGGTCGCGACCAGGTCCTTGATGCCGATCGGCACGCCGCCGAGCGGGCCGGCGTCCTCGCCGGCCGCGATCTTGCGATCGACCTCGGCAGCGGCGGCGCGGGCGACGTCGGGGGTGGGCACGCAGTAGGCGTGGATGTGGGGCTCCAGCTTCTCCATGCGGCGAAGTGCTGCCTCGGTGACCTCAGCGGCGGAGAGCTGCTTGGTCCGGATCTTCTGCGCCAGCGCCGTGGCGGGCAGGCGCGCGATCTCGTTGTCGGTGCTTGAGGACATCGTCGGGTCCAGTTGCTCGGTCAGGCGGCGGAAACGAAGTGGCAGGCGGCCTCGTGGCGGGCGCCGGCGGGCTTGAGCAGCGGGGCGCTCTCGACGCAGGCCTGGGTGCCCATCGGGCAGCGGCCGTAGAAGCGGCAGACCCTGGGGTCGGGATCGATCGGGCTGCGCGGGCTGCCGTCCAGGCGTGGCGGATGCTTGCCGCGGTGGGTGGGATCCGGGATCGCTGCCAGGAGTGCCCGCGTGTAGGGGTGCTTGGGCTCGCGGAAGAGCTCATCCGCGGGTGCGGTCTCGATCGCCTTGCCCAGGTACATGACGACGACCCGCTGGCAGAGCAGGCGCACCACGTTCAGGTCGTGGGACACGAATAGGTAGCTCATGCCGAGCCGGTCGCGCAGATCGGCCAGCAGGCGCAGGATGACGGCCTGCA
>NZ_WUJP01000926.1 GCF_009806515.1 Geminicoccus flavidas
CCGACACGTCGAGGGCGGAGGTGGGCTCGTCCAGGATCAGCAGCGAGGGCTCGACCGCGATGGCCCGCGCGATGCCGACGCGGGCGCGCTGGCCGCCGGAGAGCTGGTGCGGGTAGCGGCCGATCAACTCCTGGGGCAGACCCACGAGATCCACCGCCTTGCGGACGCGCGCGTCCAGCTTCGCCCGGCTCTTCGGCTTCAGCAGCAGGCGGACCGGATCGGCGATCGCTTCGAACA
>NZ_WUJP01000927.1 GCF_009806515.1 Geminicoccus flavidas
CCTTGAAGTGCGGGTTCAGGCTCTCGGTTGGGTCCTGGAACACGACCTGAATCCGGGCCCGCTCCGGCGACGCCACGAAGCGATGCAGCGGGATGCCGCCGATGTCCTTGCCGTCGAAGCGGATGGTGCCGCCGGTGGGATCGGTGAGGCGCGCCAGCAGCCGGGCGAGCGTGGACTTGCCGCAGCCGGATTCGCCGACCAGGCCGACGCTCTCGCCGCGATTCACGACGAGGTCGACGCCATCGACCGCGTGCAGCGTGCCGCGCTTTTTGCCCTCGCCGGTGGGATAGAACTTCCGGAGGCCGGTGGCTTCGAGCAGAGGTGTGGTCATGTGGGCCGCCAGCATCGGACGAGGTGGGATCCGGTGAGCTCGGTGACCGGCAATGGCTGCGCGTCGCAGACCTCGACGCGCCGATCGCAGCGGTCGCGGAAGCGGCAGTAGGGCAGGTCCTGGCGGCGCAGGTCGGGCAGACCGCCGGGGATGGAGCCGAGGTCGGCAATCTCATCGGCGGCTGCCGGGGTCGCGGCGATCAGCCTGGCGCTGTAGGGGTGCGCGGCCTTTTCGAGGAGGACCTCGGTGGGTGCGTCCTCCACCGTGTGGCCGGCATGCATGACAGCGATCCGGTCGCAGTATTCGCCGGCTAGGCCCAGGTCGTGGGTGATGAGCAAAGCACCCATCCTGGTCTCGTCGACCATCTCGCGGATCAGGTCCATCACGACCGCCTGGGTCGTGACGTCCAGGCCGGTGGTGGGCTCGTCCGCGATCAGCAGCATGGGCCGGCAGGCCAGCGCCATGGCGATCATGACGCGCTGGCACATCCCGCCGGACAGCTCGAACGGATAGGCGTCGTAGCGCCGGGCAGAATCGGGAATGCGCACCCGCTCCAGCGCCTCGATCGCCTTCTTCTTCGCCTCGTGGCCGGTGACGGGACCGTGGCGGCGCAGGACATCCTCGATCTGCCTGCCGACCTTGCGGATGGGGTTGAGGGCGGTGCGCGGGCTCTGGAAGATCATCGAGATCTCCCGGCCGCGCATGGCCCGCATGGCTGCGCCATTGTCGGCGAGCAGGTCGGCGCCAGCGAAGTGCACGCTGCCGCCGCCGATCTCGGCGGTGCTTTCCAGCAGGCCCATGATCGCGAACGCGCTCACCGACTTGCCGGAGCCGCTCTCGCCGACGATGCCCAAGATCTCGCCGCGGTCGATGTGGAAGGAAACGTCCTGAAGCGCCTTCACGCGGCCCTCGCGGGTGCGGAAGTCCAGGGACAGCTTGTCGACCTTGAGGAGTGGGGGAGCGGTCACGTGCGCCTCCAAGCCTTAGCTGCCGGCGCCCTCACGTGCGCCTCCGCGGATCGATCATGTCGCGCAGTCCGTCGCCGAGAAGGTTGAAGCAGAAGACCGCCAGCACGAGAGCCATGCCGGGAAAGACGAAGGTCCACCATTCGCCGGAAAAGATGTAGCTGGCTCCTTCCGACACCATGATTCCCCACTCCGCCTCGGGCGGACGGACACCCAGGCCGATGAAGGACAGGCCGGCGGCATTCAGGATCGCCCAGCCCATGTTGAGCGAAGCCTGGACCATCATGGGCGGGAGGATGTTCGGGACGATGTGGCGGGCGAGGATCCGGACCGAGCCGTTGCCGCCCATGCGCGCCGCCTCGACATAAGCTGCGTCGCGGCGGACGTTCACCTCGGCGCGGGCATAGCGGCCGTAGAAGGGCAGGTTGATGATGGCGGTCGCGATGATGATGTTGACCACGCTGTTGCCCAGCGCCGCGACGATGCCCATGGCCAGCACGAACAAGGGGAAGGCCATGATCGTGTCGAACACGCGACCGATCAGCTGGTCGACGAAGCCACCGCGGTAGCCGGCGATGGCGCCCAGCGAGGTGCCGATCACGAACGATGCGGCCACCGCGGTGACGGCCATGCCGAGGTCCAGGCGGGCGGCGACCACGACGCGGCTGAAGATGTCGCGGCCGAGGTGGTCGGTGCCGAACCAATGCTGCCAGGAGGGCGGCACCATGCGCGCGTTCGAATCGGTCATCAGCGGGTCGTAGGGGACCAGCGAGGGCCCGAGGATCGCGCACAGGAGCAGGAGGGTGAAGATGACCACGGCCACCAGCGTCAGCGGGTTCTCGGCGAACGCGTGACGGGTGTCCTTGGCGAAGGTCGCGAGGGTCATGGCGTCAGCCCTCGAAGCGCACGCGCGGGTCGATCAATCCTGCGAGCAGGTCGACCACGAGGTTCAGCAGCACGTAGATGACTGCCATCATCAGGATGAAGCCCTGCACGGCGGCGTAGTCGGAGGCGATCACAGCACTCACCGCGTAGGCGCCGATGCCGGGCCAGCCGAACACCTGCTCGATCAGGACGTTGGATCCCAGCAGGAAGGAGAAGATCATCCCCATGATGTTGGTGATCGACAGCAGCGCGTTGCGGAAGCCGTAGGTGAATAGCACGGTGGCGCCGGACAGGCCGTTGGCGCGCGCGGTGCGGACGAAGTCGCTGCCAAGTGCGGTGAGCATCGACGCACGGGTCATCCGGGCGATCGGTGCCAGGGCGAACAGGGCCAGCGAGATCGTGGGCAGGACTAGCTGGGCCAGCGCCCCGCGGAAGGATTCACTATCGCCGGCAAGCAGCGTGTCGATCAGGTAGAAGCCGGTCACCGTGTCGGGAGCGACGTAGTAGATCTCATCGATCCGGCCGAGCGGCTGCGGCGCCCAGCCCAGCAGGTAATAAAAGACGTAGACCAGCAGCAGCGCCACGAAGAAAGTCGGGAAGGCCGCCGCGACTGTGACGGTGCCGCGGCAGAAGTGATCGACGAATGAGCTCGGCCGGACAGCGGCGAACACGCCGAGCGGGACGGCGACGACGATCGCCACGATCAGTGCGGCGAAGGTCAGTTCCATGGAGGCCGGCAGACGCTGCAGGAGGTCGTCGGCCACCGGCTGGCCGGTGGTCAGCGAGGTGCCAAGGCTGCCGTGCGCCAGATCCCAGACATAGAGCGCGAACTGCTCGGGCACGCTCTTGTCCAGGCCCAGGCTCTCGCGGACCTGCTGGACGGACTCGGCGTTGGCGGCGGGGCCAGCGAAGTAGACGGCAGGATCGCCTGGCAGTGCCCTCGACAGAAGGAAGGTAGCGATGATCACTCCGATGAGGCTCGGTATGGCCGAGCCCATGCGGCGCAGGATGTAGCCGGCAGACAGTGAACGGTTCCTTCTGCTGAGGTGCTTTCTTCCCCGGCAGCAAGCAGCATGCCACAAACCCCGAAAACCGAAGATCGAGCAGGCATGATGACGCGCCGCGGTCGCAATCAGCGGGTTGGCCCGGATGCGCCTGGACCGGATGTGCAAATGTTGGGCGCATGAGCGCAGAAGCCGGCCACTTATTCAGCATCCAGCCGCAGAGTACGCCGCCGCGGATCAAGCACATGCCCGATACCGCCCCGGGGCCGCACTAGCCTGCAGACGCATCCGCTTTTGCCCCTGTGCGTAGGCCTGCACGTCACCCTGACGTACTTCGGCACATCGCGCTCGACGCCGGCACGATCCGGATCGACCATTTGCCCCGCTCCCGGTTGGTGTGGTCGGTCTGGGTCGCCTCGATTCCGACCCGACGCAGGGCCGGCGCCAGGCGCTTCAGGCTCGACGTCAGGCTGTTCGGTGCCGCCGGCCAGCCTCTGGCCCGCTTGATGTCCCAGGTCGGCCCCGGCGTTGAGCCGGCTCAGCAGCTCGCTGGCGGTGCCGAGGAAGCTGTCGTCGCTGGCCCCCAGCACCGCGCGCAACGGCGCCACCAGGACCTCGCCCTCCGCCACCATCCCTCGGGGCTCAATGTGTAGGGTGCCTGCCTATACGATTAGGCGGTATAACCTGCTTACGGCTATAGGCAGGGGTTATGAATGGCGGCTGCCAACCCCAATGATCTGGCGGCCTTCGTGGCGCGCGGGCGCGGAGCTTCACTCGGGCCGCGGCCCAGCTCGGCGTTTCGCAGCCGGCGTTGAGCCAAGCCATGCGGACCCTGGAGGAGCGGCTGGGCGTGCGGCTGCTCACCCGCACCACGCGCAACGTCTCGCCCACCGAAGCCGGAGAGCACTTGCTCCGGATCTTAGAACCACGTCTCATGGAGATCGAGGCGGAACTCGCCGTCCTGGGTGACCTGCGCGAGAAGCCCGCAGGTACCCTGCGCCTGACCGCGGACGAGCATGCTGTCCGATCGGTGGTTTGGCCAGCGCTGCAACGCTTCCTCCCAGACTATCCCGATATCACGGTGGAGGTGGTGGTGGACTACGGTCTGACGGACATCGTGGCCGAACGTTACGATGCCGGCGTACGTCCGGGCGGGATTGTCGCGAAGGACATGGTCGCCGTATCGGGCCGGACTTGAGCATGGCCACGGTTGCGGCACCCAGCTACTTCGCCACCCATCCAAAGCCGCAGATCCCGCACGACCTGACCGGCCACCGTTGCCTCAACCTACGCCTCCCGACCCACGGCGGGCTCTACGTCTAGGAATATGAAGGCCGCGAGCTTCGGGTCCGCGTCGAGGGACAGCTGGTGTTCAACACGGTCAGCCTGATCCTGGACGCTGCCCTGGCTGGCTTTGGCCTGGCGCATCTCGCCGAGAGCCAGGTGCAACCCTACCTCGCCGCGGGACAGCTGGTGCGGGTGCTGGTGGACTGGTGCCCGCCATTCGAGGGCTATCACCTCTACTATCCCAGTCGGCGTCAACACTCCGCGGCGTTCGCGCTACTTGTCGAAGCCTTACGCTATCGGAGCTGATGCAAGGACCTACGTTTCCAGAAGCCCTGCGTTCAGAACTGCGGTCGGGCAAGACCGGGTATTCCATAGCTGCGGGGCCATCAGGGATGGCAGTGTTCCGATCCTGGCCGGATCGAGCTGGAGGTTGGCCTGGGAGAGGTCGTGGCCCTGCTCGGGCGCGACGGCGTCGGCAAGACCACGCTGCTGCATGCGCTCATGGTTCTGGGCCGGTCAGGAGCAACTCCTTTCTGATCAGGGCCAGGAAGTGCCGGCGAACTGGCCGCCGCACCGGATCGCCCGGCTGGGCCTGGCGCTGGTGCCGCAGGGGCCGGGCGCCTTCGGCCCTCAGCGTGGAGAAACCTGCGCCTTGCCACTTTGGCGTCCAGGCCATCGGCCTGAACGCTGGGCGCATCTATGCCGAGTTCCCGCGCCTGGCCGAGCAGAATGTCGCGGTGGCCCTGCAGGTCGCGACCCGCGCCGTGGTGCTGGCCGAGGGCGGCATCCTGTTCGCCGGCAGCGCAGACGTGCTGGCGAACGACCAGATCTCCAGCGCCGCCACCTCGGCGTCTGAGGCTCAGCCCGACGGCAGCCGCGCGGGCAGCATGCGCTCCAGCAGTCGGTCGCGCCGGCCGAACTGGTGCCAGAACGCTGCCAGGACATGGACGAGGACGATAGGTGCGATGGACCAGGCGAGCGCCACATGGACCGCACCCGGCCAGCCGCCCAGCGTCTTGCCGAACGCGGACACGGTGACGATGCCCAGCAGCGGCTGGACCAGGATCGCCAGGTAGAGCAGGCCGTGCGAGGCATGCGCCGCGCTGCGCTGCAGCCGCGACATGCCAGCGGGCAGAGGCGGCTGCGGCACGCTCAGCCGGTAGGCGAGGCGCGCGATGGCCAGGATCAGGACCGCCCAGCCGCTGACCAGATGGGTGCGGAACAGGTAGAAGCGCCCGTCACTGCCCCGCTCGAACATGCCCCAGCTCCAGCCCGTGATGAACTGGACCAGCACGAGGGCGGCGATCACCCAGTGCAGCGTCATGGCGATCCGGTCGTAGCGAGGGCTCATCCGTACTTCCCGCCACGACCCGCAGGGAGGTCGTCCGACGCCAGGGCCGCGAACGGCTGGGTCGGGGCATGACCCGTCTCCCGGTCGCCCGCCTCCAGCCGTGCGCGCGGCTCAGCCGCGGCGCATGAACCGGCCGGGGTGGTCGAACATCTTGTCCAGGGTGCGCTTCTGCGCGTCGTCCAGCGTGTCATAGAAGGCGGCATAGGCCGGACGGACGTCCGCGGCAATCGCGGCTGCCCGCGCGAGCGCCTCCTCGACATTGGTCAGCTTCGCTACCGAGTTGCCCTCGCGCAGCTCGCTCAGGTCGGTGCAGATCTCCTGCACGCGGGGCTCGGCACCGGTGAGCGTGTCCCGCAGGGCCACCCAGGTCTCCTGCTGGCGTCCCTCGAACTTGGCGAAGCTCTCGAACGCGGCGAGGCGCTCGGCCAGCCGCTCGCCGGCATTGCCGCTGCAGAACGCGCGCAGCATGCCCCCATGCCCATGGCCATGCCCCATCCGCACCTCGTGCCGCTGGCCATGGCCCGGCCCCCAGGCCTCGGGCGGTGCCGCGACAACACCAGCACCGCCTATCACCGCGACAGCGGCGATCGCACCCAGGCCGGCTGCTGTCCAGTTGCGCATCTCCATCTCCTCCTTGCTGCACCTTCCTTATGGCCCTGGCCGGTGAACGATTGATGTCGTCGGAAGTAACGGGCAGATTCCCCGGCAGCCCACCCAGTGCCCGCGGTTCGTGCCGACGATTTCATGAATGTGACGAAGTGCAACGGCTACTGCCGGTATGCTGCCGGCTCCACTAGACTGGTGGCATGGACGTGAACCCCATCGTGCTCATCGTCGACGACGACCAGGAGATCCGCGACCTGGTGGCAGCGTTCCTCGCACGCCACGGCTTGGCCGTCCGCACTGCCGAGGACGCC
>NZ_WUJP01000928.1 GCF_009806515.1 Geminicoccus flavidas
CAGGCCATGGATGCGGTACTGGCGGCCGAGCCGGTCGACCTCTTGGTCCTGGACGTGATGATGCCGGGCGAGGACGGGCTGGCGGCCTGCCGGCGCCTGCGCGCCGAGCGGCCGCAACTGCCGATCATCCTGCTCACGGCACTGGCCGATCCCACCGACCGGATCGTGGGCCTGGAACTGGGTGCCGACGATTATCTAGCCAAGCCGTTCGAGCCGCGCGAATTGCTGGCGCGCATTCGTGCGGTGCTGCGCCGGGCCCGCCAGGACGGTCAGGCGGCTCCGGGCGAGGAGGGGGCCAGCCAGGAGCCGACCCTGCGCTTTTCCGGCTGGCTGATCTATCCGGCACGCCGCGAGCTGCGTGATCCGACGGGCGTGCTGGTGCCGCTCACCGGCGGCGAGTTCGACCTGCTCCTGGTGCTGGCGGGGGCTGCCGGGCGGGTGCTCACCCGCGATCAGTTGCTCGACCGGACCAAGGGCCGCCAAGCCCACCCATTCGACCGCTCGATCGACGTGCTGCTCTCGCGCCTGCGCAAGAAGCTGGGCGACGATCCCAAGGAGCCGCAGCTCATCAAGACCGTGCGCGGCGGCGGCTACGTGCTGTCCGTGCCGGTGACGCAGGGCTGAGCGGGCGGT
>NZ_WUJP01000929.1 GCF_009806515.1 Geminicoccus flavidas
GCGGCTGCCGGGCGGCAACGCTCTGCCCAGGCGGCTTCTGCCCGCCGCCCTGCATGAATGGCTGGCGCCGGCCAACCTGACCACCCGGCTGGTGCTGCTGGCAGTCGGTGTAGTGATACTGGTGGTGGCGTTCGCCGCGGCCTGGACTTTCTGGGAGCGCGCCGATACTGCCAAGCGCCTGGTCCGGCTGGCCACGATCGACC
>NZ_WUJP01000930.1 GCF_009806515.1 Geminicoccus flavidas
GGATGGCTGCCACCCAGATGCTGGTCGACCGGCTGCCGCCCACCGAGCTGCGCCTAGCGTTGCGCGCGATCTCCGGCCCGCTCCTGCTGGTGCGCGTGCTCGACGAGCCGCGCGGGCGGCCGACCGACGACCCGCGCCTGGACCGCCATCTGGTGCGGCTGATCGTGCGTCATCCGAGCCATGTGTTCCGGGGCCGCGAGGTGGTGCTGCGCGAGGTCGATCGCGAGTCCATCAGCGAGGAGGCTGATCACCCGCCCGACCTCCTGCCGTCCTTCGTCCGCTACGAGGTCGGCATCCGCCAGGATGACGGCGCCTGGCTGATCTTCACCGTGCCGGCCGACACCCTTTCCCGGGTATGGCTCAGGCGGGCGGTTCTAATCGCGTTCGGCGTGGTCGCGGCCGCGGCCCTGATCGCCTGGCTCCTGTTCCGCCGCATCACCCAGCCGGTCACTGCGCTGGCGGTGGCGTCCGACCGGTTCGCCGCCGGGCTGCCGGGCGAGCCGCTGCCGGAGAGCGGCCCGCCGGAGATCCGGCGGGCGACGGCGGCCTTCAACCGGATGCGCCAGCGGATCGGCGATCTCCTGGACGAGCGCAACTCGATGCTGGCTGCGATCGCCCACGATCTGCGCACGCCGCTCACCCGGCTGCGCCTCCGCCTGGAGGACCTGCCCGACGACGAGGCGCGCACTCGCTCGGAGGCCGACGTCCATGCGATGGAGACCATGCTGCGCGAGACCCTGGCCTATGCCAAGGACGTGGCCGGGGTCGAGCAGGCGACCGACCTCGATTTCGCGGCCCTGGTGCGCACCGCCGTCGACGACCTGGAAGATGCCGGCCAGGCGGCCAGCTTTGACGGCCCGGACCGGCTGGTCCTGCGTGGCCGGCCGATCGCGCTGCGCCGGGCGATCGACAATGTGATGATCAACGCCGTCACCTATGGCGGCAGCGCCGAGGTACGCTTGGCCGTGGAAGCTGGTTGGGTCAAGCTGACGGTGGCCGATCGCGGCCCGGGCGTCCCGCCCGCCATGCGTGAGCGGGTGTTCGAGCCGTTCTTCCGCCTGGAGACCTCGCGCTCGCGCGCCACCGGTGGCACCGGGCTGGGCCTGGCACTGGCGCGTGGGATCGTGCGCGCCCATGGCGGCGAGGTCCGCCTGCTCGACCGGCCGGGCGGGGGAACGCTGGTGGAGGTGGCGCTGCCCCGCTGATCGGGCTCACTGCCTGGTGGCGCGGATCGCCCAGGCCCGAGCGTGCAGCTCGATGCGGCCGTCCGCAGCGATCGGCAGCCGGTGCCGCACCTGCCGGCACAGCTCCGCGCGCTGCTCCTCGGGCAGGGACATGCAGTAGGCCGGCGCAATGCCCTGGCCGCCGAGGAACGGGCTCCAGTAATCGTCGAAGTCCCGGAATGGCGTGGCGATCTCGATGGCGCGGGTGGCGCTAGGCGCAAGCGAATTCTCTTCGGCGAAGAGCTGCGCCAGTGCACTCTCTCGGCACAGAGGAAAGCGCGTGGCCTCGTCCAGGTCCTGGCCGTCGGGATCGAGCGATTCCGCCACCGCCCAGAAATGGGCCATCAGCTCCACCTTGGCATAGTCCCAGACATAGAGCGCCACCTCGCCGCCCGGCCGGGCGACCCTGGCCATCTCGTGGACCGCGAGCACCGGATCCGGCACGAAGTTCAAGGCTAGGCCAGAGACGACACGGTCGAAGGTCCGGTCCGGGAAGGGCAGGGCCCTTGCGTCTCCTGGCTGGAGTTCCGCTCGGGCCAGGTCCGGCTGGCGACGGGCTTGGTCCAGGAAGCCCACCGACGGGTCGATGCCGGCCAGCCTGCACGGCCGGCAGGTTTGCGCCACGGCACCGGCCAGCGCCCCGGTGCCGCAGCCGACATCGAGCCAGTCCAGGTCCGCAGGTGCGGCGAGCCATGTCAGGAATTGGGCTGCCACCTGCCGGCTCCACCGCCCGACATAGCGTTCGTAGGAATCACCGACTGCCCAGGGATCGCCTGCGACCAGGGCCGGATCCTCCGCTGCTGACCCTGGCATCCATCCTACGCTGCCGGGTGGGAATGTCGCAGCGGATTTGCCATCGGATCGCCGCCTTTTGCCCTGCGTCTGGGGGTGGCCGGTGCCCGGGGCGGCGTGGCAGGATGGTCAAGCTGGCGACCGGCAGCAGTTCCGGCTGGGGTTCCGGCTGGAAGAAGGGCAAGCCGTCCGGCCGGGTGCCTCCCCGGCGGACCTTGGAAGGTGGATCATGGATCTTCAGGGCGCGATGCAGCGCTGGCAGGAACTGGACGCGGAGCACCATCTGCACCCGTTCACCACGCATCACGAGCTGGCGGGCAAGGGGACTCGCGTCATCGAGCGCGGCGAGGGCTGCTATGTCTGGGAAGCCGACGGCCACAAGCTGCTCGACGGCATGGCCGGCCTTTGGTGCGTCCAGGTGGGCTATGGCCGCGAGCGCCTGGCGCGGACCGCGTACGAGCAACTGAAGAAGCTCAGCTACTACAACAATTTCTTCCAGTGCGCCTCGGTGCCAACCATCGAGCTGTCCGCGAAGCTCGCCGAGATCCTGCCGGCCGGCATGAAGCGGGTGTTCTTCGCCTCCTCGGGCTCGGAGGCGAACGACACCGTCATCAAGTCGGTCTGGTACTACTGGAACCTGATGGGCAAGCCGGAGAAGAAGCAGTTCATCTCCCGCAGGCTGGGCTACCATGGCGTGGGCGTGGGCTCGGCCAGCCTGACCGGCATGTCGTTCATGCACGGCATGTTCGACCTGCCGCTGCCGCGCTTCCACCACATCATGAACCCCTACTGGTGGGGCGAGGCGCAGGACGGCGAGACCGAGGAGCAGATCGGCCAGCGCGCCGCCAAGGCGCTGGAGGACAAGATCCTGGAGCTGGGGCCGGAGAACGTCGCGGCGTTCGTGGCCGAGCCGATCCAGGGGGCCGGCGGCGTGATCATCCCGCCGGACAATTACTGGCCGGCGGTGCAGGCGATCTGCAAGAAGTACGACGTCCTGCTGGTCGCCGACGAGGTGATCTGCGGCTTTGGCCGAACCGGGGCCTGGTGGGGCAGCGAGACCTACGGGATCCAGCCGGACATGCTGGCGATGGCCAAAGGCCTCTCTTCCGGTTATGTGCCGATCTCGGCGGTGGCGTTCGGGCCTAGGGTCGGCGACGCGATCTTCGCCGGTGAGAAGGAATACGCCCACGGCGTGACCTATGCCGGCCATCCCGTGGCGGCCGCGGTGTCGCTGGAGAACATCCGGATCATGGAGGAGGAGGGGCTGGCGACCCGGGCGGCCGGGCCGATCGGCGCCTATTGGCGGGAGGTCCTGGAGCAGTCCTTCAAGGACCACCCGATGGTCGGCCAGGTCCGGACCAAGGGCCTGCTCGCCTGCCTGGAGCTCAGCGAGGACCGGACGAAGCGCAAGCGGTTCGACGAGCAGCGTGAGGTCGGCGCCACCTGCCGGAACTTCTCGGTGCGGAACGGCTTGGTGATGCGGGCGGTGCGCGACGGGATGATCCTCTCGCCGCCGCTGATCATCACCGAGGCGCAGATCGACGAGATCGCGGCCAAGGCGAAGAAGTCGATCGACCAGACCATGGCGGCGATCAGCTTCAAGGGCTGACGGGAGGGAAGACGAGGATGGCGGGGCCGGAGGATCTGGCGGCACTCCTGGCCGAGGAGGAGCGGCTGCAGTTCCCGAACTTCGACCAGGCGACCGCGCTCGCCCTCGGCCGGCTGATGCTGGACCGGGCGGAGCGGGACAGGCTACCGGTCACGATCGACATCAGGCGAGGCGAGCAGCAACTCTTCCACGCCGCCCTGCCGGGTACGAGCGCCGACAACGATGCCTGGGTGGAGCGCAAGGCCCGGGCAGTGCGCCGGTTCGGGCACAGTTCCTGGTACCTGGGCTGCCTTGCCCGGGCCAAGGGCTACGACTTCCACGCCAAGTTCGCGCTCGACCCGGCGCGGTTCGCCGCGCATGGCGGCAGCTTCCCGATATTCGTGAAGGGTACCGGTGCGATCGGGACGGTGACAGTGTCCGGCCTGCCGCAGCAGGAGGACCATCGCTTCGTCACCGCCATGCTGCATGAGTTTCTGGTCACGATGGCGTGAAGGCGGCCCGTCCGCGCTCCAGGACGCAGGTTGCCTCTCATCTGTCCCGCGGCCTCCCCGGGGAGAAGAGCTTTACCCCGTCGAGGCAAAGTGGTCCCATTGTTGTAGGATGGCCGGCGTGAAGCTTTGGGGAGGATGCCGGCAACGGCTGGAGCTAGACCGATGGTGACGCGGCTGAGGTTCCTCGGGAGCGGCAACGCCTTCACCGTCGGCGACGGCAACTGGCAGTCCAACATGCTGATCGAGAGTGCTGCAGGCCGCCGGCTCCTGGTGGACTGTGGCAGCGACGCGCGGCTGTCCCTGGCCGAGCAGGGCTTGCAGGCGACCGACATCGACGCGGTCTATGTCAGCCATCTGCACAGCGACCATATCGGCGGCCTGGAATGGCTGGGCTTCTCGACCTTCTTCAATCCGGCAGCAGGCCGGCCCCGCATGTTCGTCGAGCGCAACCGGGTGGCCCGGCTATGGGCCAGCAGCCTGAGCGGCAGCATGTCGCGCAGCGGGATAGCCAAGCTGGAGGACTATTTCGACGTCGAGTCGGTGCCGGCCGAGGGGGGCTTCGAGTGGGAGGGCCAGCGCTTCGAGCTGACCGGAATGCTGCACGCTATGGACGGGCCGGTGCCGCTGATCAGCTTCGGCCTGCGCTTCGAGACCGGCCGGGGGCGCTTCCTGATCACCAGCGATACGCGCTTCGAGCCCGAGCGCTACGGCGCGCTCTACGAGTGGGCCGACACCATCTTCCATGACTGCGAAACCACCTATCGCACCGACGGCGTGCCTGCACCCTCCGGCATCCATGCCCATTACGAGGAGCTGAAGACCCTGCCGGCCGGGCTGCGGGCGAAGCTCTGGCTCTACCACTACCAGCCGGGCTGGCGGCCCGATGCCGAGGCCGACGGCTTTCGCGGCTTCGTCGCCAAGGGGCAGAGCTTTGAGCTGTGAGGATCGGGCTCGCCGTCGAGCGCGACCAGCCTGGGCACACGGGAACGACCTGCCTCACGGGTTGCGGCGTGAGCGGACCAGTCAAGGGTGCGACAAG
>NZ_WUJP01000935.1 GCF_009806515.1 Geminicoccus flavidas
TGTCCCACCAGACGCTCAGGACATGGCAACGAACCAGGCACTCGCCGGTTCTGCGCAAGTAGTGATAGGCCATGGGCGAAGTCGCGCATCCGCCATGGCTGGCCTGATGGCTTGGCTCTCTGCGGAAGCGGATCGGCCGGCTCCTGCCGAGCCGCGAGTTCACGACCGCGATGAGTGTCCATGTCCTGGGCGCACGATGCGCGAGTTACATGAAGCCGCCCCCGCCCTCCATCCCCAGCAGCCGGCGCCGTTGCCCAGCGCCTCGGCAAGTCCTGCCCCCCTGGCCAGATCATTGCGCATCGCTACCCGCGAACCTCTATTCGAATGGGACCGGCCACGGCCTACTCACGCCCATGCCGACGATCTCCTCATATCCTGTTCCGGATTCGTCCTCGGGCTGCTCGGCCACGCAATCTGTCCGGGCTCAGAAGTGCGGAGCCCGCTTGCATGGAGCTCGAGTTCCAGCCCGTAGCTTGTTCCGATCTGCAGGGTCGTGCCGGGATGCCGCGTTGCTGGCCTGCCCGTGAGGCGGAGCAACCGGACCATGGTACGGCAAGCGGCTCGGGCCTCGCAGCGACTGACGGTTGCCGCCCGCGCCGCGTCCTGGAGGGCGCTCGCTGCAGCATGCCCGGCCCGCTCCAGAACCGCATGTCGCGAAGGCGGGTCTGAGGCTGCCCGGCCGGGCGATCATCCGGGGTTGGTAGGGCCCTATCTGTCTTGGTGTGGGAGAATGCCGGCCAGCGGGTGCATGCGTCGCGCGAATTGTTCAACGGCCTGCGCTACATCGTGAAGACCAGTGCGCCTGGCGCTGAATGCCCAATGACCTGCCGCCATCGATGCAGAGCATCGATCCCATCGAGTGATGTCCGCACAGCGGACAGGGCCTGCGGCCTACCAGCAGGCCCAGCGCTGGC
>NZ_WUJP01000944.1 GCF_009806515.1 Geminicoccus flavidas
AGGTGGCCATGCAGCCGGTGCGCTCCAGGATCGACGGTCAGGACCTTCCCAGAATCCTGTTCGTCGGCCGGACCTGTGGCGGGCTGATCGCCTGGCGGCGGTTCCGACCCCCTGCGACCGGGCGCTAGAGGCGCAGGATCCGGCCGCTGGCGGCCACCCCCAGCAGGAGCACCGCGATGCCGAGCAGTGCGGTGGATAGGCTGGTGAAGTGCGCGACGAGCCCGATCGCGGCCGGTCCGGCCAGGATGCCGGCATAGCCGATCGTGGTGATCGCCGAGACCGCGGCATGCTCGGGCATCACCTTCTGCCGCCCGACCAGGCTGTAGAGCACCGGCACGATGTTGGCGCAGCCGGCACCGACCAGGGCGAAGCCCGCGAGGGCGGCTTGCCAGGCCGGGTGCAGGGTCGCCAGCGCCAGGCCCAGGGCGGCCAGGAGCCCGCCGGCAACCAGCACGCGGCGCCCGCCGACCTGCCGCACGATCCGGTCGCCCAGGAGCCGCCCGATCGTCATGGCGGTGGCGAACGCCGCATAGGCCAAGCCCGCCTGCGAGGGCTCCACTGCGCGCATCCTGGTCAGGAACACCGCACTCCAGTCGAGCACGGCTCCTTCAGTCAAGAAGACGACGAAGCACAGGATGCCGATGAACAGCACCACGCCCCGTGGCCAGACGAACAGCGGCCCACCCGCGGCGGCGGCGTCGGGCAGGAGATGCGGTGCCGCCCAGCCGATTGCCAGCAGCACCAGCGCCACCGCGGCCAGAGTGGCGCCGAGCGGCGAGGCGCCCAGGGTCAAGAGCAGGCTGACGCCGCCGGCACCAGCGATCCCACCCACGCTGAACAGACCGTGAAAGCCGGACATCATCGTCCGGCCGCTCGCCCGCTCGACGATCACGGCCTGGATGTTGACCACGCAGTCGACCGTGCCGATGGCGGCCCCGAAGGCGAAAAGGGCCGCCGCCAGGAGCGGGAAGGTCGCGGTGACCGCCAGGAGCGGCAGGGTCAGGCAGACCAGCGCGCTGCCCAGCAGGAGCACGCTGCGGCAGCCGAACCGGCCGGCCAGCACGCCGGCCAGCGGCATGGCGACGATCGAGCCGCAGCCCAGGCAGAGCAGCAACAGGCCGAGGCTGCCGTCGCCCAGCCCCACCCGCGCCTGCGCGAACGGCACCAGCGGCGCCCAGGCAGCCAGGGCGAAGCCCGCGATGAAGAAGGCGATCCGCGTGGACCCTTGCTGCTGCCGCCCGGGCACCGCCACGGCCGACGTGATGGAAGCCTGCATCGATTGCCTGCTGCTGGAGGAACGGGAATGGCTAGCCGCTGCGGTAAGCCATGTGGCCCAGGAGCCGCGTTCGGGCGGTGTCTTCTCTCAGGAATCATGGCAACCGGCGAGATGCCGCAACCTGTCGGCGACGGCACGACGCATCTGCGCCATCCGTCTCAATGAGCGCCGGGAAGCCCTGCGCTGACGTGCGAGCGGCCCCGAGTCTGAAACTGCGACGGGCGGGAAGGTCTCCCCTCCCGCCCGTGCGTCGTCCAACGCCGTGGAACCGCTCAGTTCTTCGCGGTGTCGACCAGCTTGTTCTGGCCGATCCAGGGCATCATGGAGCGCAGCT
>NZ_WUJP01000936.1 GCF_009806515.1 Geminicoccus flavidas
AGCCTCACCTGAGTGCTGCAATCTTCGACAGCCGGGCGTTGCGCTGCTCGCCAAAAGAGCGGCGAACGCGCGGGCTATGACGGTGCCGTGGTGCCAACCTGCACCTGGTCGTGGACACGCTCGGCCATCTGCTCGCCCTGCACCTCACCCCCACCGATGCGGATGACCGTGCCAAGGTGGGCCGTCCTGCCGAAGTCGTGCAGGAAGCCACCGGACAAAGCGTCGCCTGGGCCCATGTGGATCAGGACTATCGCGGCCAAAAGGCAGCACACGCCGCCAAAGCCCAAGGCATCGAACACGAGGTCGTCAAGCTGCCCCAAGTCAGAACGGGGATTCGTGCTGCTGCCAAGGCGCCCTCGGCGGTCTACTGACCGCCGTCCCTTCGGGAAGCGGATCATCGGCTTACTGGCCGATGATGGGTGGTGGAGCGCTCCTTTGCCTGGGCCACTCGTTTTCGCCGCTTGGTGAAGGACGATGAGCGCTACGCCAGCACCCTTGCCGACCTCCACCTCGTCGCGTTTGCCTGCATCATGCTCAAGCAAGCAGCTCGACTGGCCGCAGGTCCATAACAGCCTCTAGGCGATGAAGCTGCCGGGACCGGTTCGGCGGTTGTGCGACGGCCAGTCAGTCCGAGCCGGGCACCCGGCCATCCTCCCCTGCCCTGGACATCCTTGCCCGGATCGGCCTGGCTGGAATCATGCGGGCAGGCGTCTGCGACGCTCTGCCAGTCCGCCGCATCGCCCAGTGCCTCGGCGGCCTGGCGGACCTCGATGCACTTGCGGTACTGGTCGATCGTCGCGTTGACCGCCGCCGTGCCGGCATAGGTGTTGGCGGCATCCAGGTAGATCATGCCGTCCATGGCGCGCGCACCGCCGGCGGCACCGCCGAGCACCCCCAGCAGGGCGGCACTGGCGAGGCCGGTACGAATCATGGGAGCGCTCCTGGAAGAAGCGGCGGAAAGGAAACGGTCCGGAACCGCCACGGCTTAGCTGTCGCTCACCGCGCGGACCAGCCGGGCGAGGGCTTTTCGGTCCTGGCTGCCGGAGGACACGGCCACGTAGTCCTCGTGGCTGAGCCGCCCGTCCACGATCGCCTTGACGATCCGCCGGCACAGCTCGGCGGGGGCTGCCTGGGCATCCACCTTGAGCACGGCGCCGATCATCGCGCGGTCGCCTTCCGGGCGCAGCGCCTGCTTGGCGCTGCACTCGTCGACTGCCTTAGTGCGCATGCTCGGGCTCTCCTGCAGCACCGTGCGCGCGCTCGCGAACTGCTCCGCGTCCATCGTGCTGGCGGTCGGCGCGCAGGCGCCGGCAACGGCCAGCGTCGCGCAGACCATCAGGACGGTGGTGGCGGAACGGGGCATGGGCGGTCTCGCTGGTCGTTATGTCGTTTCCGGATGGTGGGTGGGCATATCGGACCTGGCAGTGATTCCTGTCACCTCTCGTCCGGGCGACCGCGGGCATCGCGCGCGGGCACCTGCCACGGGCCGGTCGTTGACAGACTTCGTGCTCCCCCCCATTGAACCCGCTTTCCCCAAAAGTGAGCTCGACCTCACGTTCCAAGCGAAACGAGCATGCAGAACGCCGTCGTTCCTTCCCTGCTTCCCGTCTACAAGCGCAGCGACCTCGCCTTCGAGCGCGGCGAGGGCGCCTGGCTGGTGGCGACCGACGGCCGACGATTCCTCGATTTCGGCAGCGGCATCGCGGTGACCGGGCTGGGCCATGGCCATCCGCATCTGGTCAAGGCGCTCCAGGACCAGGCAGCCAGGCTCTGGCACGTCTCCAACATCTACCGCATCCCGGAGCTGGAGCGGCTGGCCGACCGGCTGGTCGGCGCGTCCTTCGCCGAGACCGTGTTCGTCTGCAACTCGGGCGCCGAGGCGATGGAGGCCTGCATCAAGGCCGCGCGGCGCTACCAGTTCGCGAACGGCCGGCCGGAGCGCAACCGGATCGTCACCTTCGAGGGCGCCTTCCACGGCCGGACCATGGCGACGATCTCGGCGGCCGGTTCGCCGCGCATGACCGAGGGCTTCGCCCCGCTCCTGGACGGCTTCGACCATGTGCCGTTCGGCGACCTCCAGGCGCTGGAGGCCGTGATCGGCGAGCAGACTGCGGCTGTCATGCTGGAGCCGATCCAGGGCGAGGGCGGCATCCGGCCGGCACCGGCCGGCTTCCTCCACGAGATCCGGCACCTGTGCGACGAGCACGGCCTGCTGCTGGTCTATGACGAGGTCCAGTGCGGCATCGGCCGGACCGGCAAGCTGTTCGGCTACGAGGCGCTGGAGGCACCTGCCCCGGACATCATGGGCATCGCCAAGGGCCTGGGCGGCGGCTTCCCGGTGGGCGCCTGCCTGCTGACCGGCCGGGCCGCCAGCGGCATGACCGCCGGCACGCACGGCTCGACCTTCGGCGGCAACCCGCTGGCCTGTGCGGTGGCCAACGCGGTGCTGGACGAGATCCTGGCACCCGGCTTCCTGGACGGGGTGGTGGAGCTGGGCGAGCGGCTGGCGGCCGGGGTCGAGGCGCTCAAGGCCCGCCACCCGGCCATCGTAGCGGAGATTCGCGGGCGGGGCCTGATCCGTGGCCTGAAGCTGGCCGGGGATAATGCCGCGTTCGTCGCGAAAGGTCGCGAGCACGGTCTGCTGACCGTGGCCGCGGCCGACAATGTCGTCCGGCTCCTGCCGCCCATGACCATCACCCCAGACGAGATCGACCAGGCGCTGGAGATGCTCGACCGGACCTGTGCGGAGTTTTCGACATGACCCCCCGGCACTTTCTCGACCTGAGTGCCGTCGATGGCGGGACGCTCCGGGGGATCCTGGACCGCGCCGTTCAGATGAAGGGCGGCCGCGACCTCGGCCTGCCAATGGCCGGCCGCTCGCTCGCGATGATCTTCGAAAAACCGTCCACCCGCACCCGCGTCTCCTTCGAGGTCGCGGTGCGCCAATTGGGCGGCCATCCGGTGGTGCTGTCGTCCAAGGAGATGCAGCTCGGCCGCGGCGAGACCGTAGCCGACACCGCCAAGGTGCTCTCGCGCTATGTCGACGCGATCATGATCCGCACGGATGCGCACGAGAAGCTCTTGGAGCTGGCGCATCACGCGACCGTGCCGGTGATCAACGGGCTCACCGACCACAGCCATCCCTGCCAGATCATGGCCGACGTGCTCACCTTCGAGGAGCATAGAGGCCCCATCAAGGGCAAGAAGATCGCCTGGACCGGGGACGGCAACAATGTCGCCCATTCCTTCATCCACGCCGCCGTGCGCTTCGACTTCCGCCTGGACCTGGCCTGCCCTGCCGGCCTGGAGCCAGCGCCCGAGGTGGTGCGCTGGGCCGAGCAGCACCAGGGTCGCATTCGGGTGCTGCGCGACCCATATGAGGCGGTGACGGATGCGGACGCCGTCGTCGCCGATACCTGGGTGTCGATGGGCCAGGCCGATGCCGAGGAGCGGCATCGCCAGCTCGAGCCCTATCGCGTCGATGACCGTCTGATGGATGCAGCCAACCAAGGGGCGATCTTCCTCCATTGCCTGCCGGCGCATCGCGGCGAGGAGGTCACCGCAGAGGTGATCGACGGGCCGCGCTCGGTCGTGTTCGACGAGGCCGAGAACCGCCTGCAT
>NZ_WUJP01000937.1 GCF_009806515.1 Geminicoccus flavidas
GCGCAAAAGGCGATCCTCGCTTGGTGCGTAGAAGGAACGCGCGCGTGAGCAGCACCAACTCGGTGCCGATCGATACCAGCCGCCCCTTCCAGCTCGACCGGACCGGCCTTCGCGGCCGGTCCGTGCGTCTGGGGCCGGCGCTCGACGAGATCCTGGAGCGGCACGACTACCCGGAGCCGGTGGCAAAGGCGCTGGGCGAGCTCGTCATGCTGGCGGCAGCCCTTGCCGGCGAACTGAAGTTCAACGGCAGCTTCAGCCTGCAAGTGCGCGGCGAGGGCCCGGTCACCATGATGGTGGCCGACTGCACCAATGCCGGCATCCTGCGTGGCTATGCCGCCTTCGGCGAGGCAGTCCCGCCGCAGGCCACCACGATCGGCGAGCTGTGCGGCAAGGGGATACTTGCCGTGACCCTCGACCAGTCGGCGGTGGGCGGTGAGACCCAGCAGGGCATCGTGGAGCTGGAAGGGGCCACCCTGACCGACTGCATGCTGACCTACTTCCAGCGCTCGCAGCAGATCCGCACCGGCATGCGCTTTGCCGTGAGCCGGGAAGGCGGGAGCTGGTCGGGCGGCGGGATCGTCGTGCAGGCCCTGCCGGAAATCGGCGGCAAGGCGGTCCTGCGCAACGACGACGAGGATGACTGGCGCCGCGCCATGGTCCTGCTGGGCACGGTCACGCCCGAGGAACTGCTGGGCCCCGAGCCGGACGTCGACACCGTGCTGCACCGCCTGTTCCACGAGGAGGAGGTGCGCGTCTACCCGACCCTGGCCCTGGCCCATGGCTGCCGGTGCAGCGCCGAGCGGTTCGCTGCGATCCTGCGCGGCTTCTCGCCTGAGGAGGTGGAGGAGATGCGCCAGCCAGACCGCTCCATCAGCGCCACCTGCCAGTTCTGCAGCCGGACCTACCGCTTCCGGGCCGAGGAGGTCGATGCGATCGAGACGGGTGTCCGGCACTGAGCAGCCTGACAGGGGCAGTCTGGCCGGCATCGCGCGGCGGGGCCTGCTGCT
The DNA here is from genome assembly GCF_009806515.1 of Geminicoccus flavidas. GTDB lineage: Bacteria > Pseudomonadota > Alphaproteobacteria > Geminicoccales > Geminicoccaceae > Geminicoccus > Geminicoccus flavidus. Next base: position 1,008 of record NZ_WUJP01000937.1, read on the forward strand.
GATGCCGCTGGGGCTGGCGACCGGCTGCGCGACACCGTCACCCTGGGTGGTGGCACCACCGGCTCTGGCCCCGCTCCGGCTGCGCGTCGCCACTACCAGCTTCGTGCCGGCACCCCGCCAGCCGGGGCAGCCAGGCGATATTGCGGCGGCGAACCGGCAGGAGCGGGCCCGGCAGCAGGTGGAGCGGGCGCTCGGCGGGCTGCTCGAGGCGGCAGGGGGCGATGCCCATGCGCGGCTAGTGCTCCTGACGGCGAATCTGACCGAGGAGCCGCTGGCCGGGAGCGGCAGCCTGGCCGGCCAGCTCGGCCTGAAAGCCAGCCGGGCGCTGCGCCTGCAACTCGCCGCGGAACTGCTGATCACCGACCGGTTCGGCGCCGAGCTCGGCCATGCCGAGGCGAAAGCGACGCGCAGCCGCGCGATCGAACCCGGCACCGGCCTGGCGGGGGAGACAGCGCTGGCCGACGAGTTGGTCGAGGGCGGGATCCGGCTGCTGGCCCAGACGCTGCACCGTGCCACGGCCGAGCGTCTGGGACCCTGGCTCGCCTGAACCGGACCGTCAGCGCCCGGCCGACAGATCCACGGCATAGCTGGCCAGCGGCACCGTCTCGCTCAGAAGGCCATGCTCCTTGAGGAAGGCGGCGAAACGCCCGTAGCGGCCATGGTCGAGGGCGGCCGGGCTGTGGGCGAAGCGCCGCACGGTCGCCTCCCAGGCCACCCGGTTCGGCTCGTCGTCCAGCAGCGGGTCGGAGCCGCGGTAAACGTCCCAGGCTTCCTCGGGATGGTTCAGGATCCAGTAGGTGGCAGCCTCCACGGCGCGCAGGAAGCGCAGGAGTTCCGGCCGCCCCAGCCCGTCCCGGTGCGCCACGTAGATCAGCTCGTCATAGGGCGGGACACCCTCCTCCTCGGGATAGAAGCCGCGGCCCTCATGGCCCAGCAGCGCCATCTGCGGGATTTCGACATTGCGGAAGGCGCCGATCACCGCGTCGACCTGGCCGCTGATCAGGGAGGGCGAGAGCGAGAAGTTGACGTTGACCAGCTCGACGTCGGCAGCACCGAGGCCGTGCTTGGTCAGCATGGTACCCAACACCGCGTCCTCGAAGCCCGCCACGGAGAAGCCGACCCGCCTGCCCTTCAGGTCCGCCACCGATTGGATCGGGCCGTCGGCCAGCACCACCAGCGAGTTGAGCGGCGTGTCGATCAGCGTGCCGAAGCGGGCCAGCGGCAGGCCGGCCGCCGCCTGGAGGTGGAGCTGCGGCTGGTAGGACACCGCGATGTCGGCCTGTTTGGCCGCCACCAGCTTGGGCGGGTCGTTCGGGTCGGCCGGTGCGATCAGCTCGACCTCCAGATCCTCCTCCGCGAAGAAGCCTCGTTCCTTGGCGATCACCAGCGGCCCGTGGTCCGGGTTGACGTACCAGTCCAGGAGCACTGTGAGCTTGTCCGCGGCGTGTGCCGGCAGCGCTGTCAGCAGGAGGGCCAGGACCAGGATCGGGATGCGCAGCAAGATGAGCCTCCTTCGTCTCAGCGAGGGTTCTGGTAGGTGTCGGGCTGCCAGCGGACGAGTGCCGCCATGAGCCGGTCGACCGCCCACCACAGGCCGACCGCCATGACCGCCAGGATCGCGAGGGCCGCGAACATCAGGTCGACCTGCATGCGGGCGTTGGCGTGCAGCATCAAGAAGCCCAGGCCGCCGGACGAGCCGACCCATTCGCCGACCACCGCCCCGATCGGCGCCACCGCGGCGGCCACGCGCAGGCCGGAGCCCAGTGCCGGCAGCGAGGCGGGCAGGCGGATCTGCCAGAGCATCGCGCTGGGCCGCGCACCCATGACCCGGGCTAGCTCCAGCCAACCGGTCTCGGTGCGCCGGAGCCCGTCGAAGAAGGTGAGCGTCACCGGGAAGAAGATGATCAGCACCGCCATCGCGATCTTGGACCCGAGCCCGAAGCCCAGCCAGAGCACCAGCAGTGGTGCGAGGGCGAACACCGGCAAGGCCTGGCTCATAACCAGGACCGGCATCAGCCAGCGCCTGGCTGCCCGCGACGCCACCAGCAGGAGGGCGGCCAGCGCTCCGGCCAAGCTGCCGAGCACGAAGCCCAGCAGGATCTCGGTCAGCGTGATCCCGGCATGGCCGGCGAGCAGGGAGGCGCGCCCCACCAGTGCTTGGCCGACCGCCAGCGGGTCCGGCAGGATGTAGGGCGGCACCCCGGTGAGCCACACGGCAAGCTGCCAGAAGAGCAGCAGGCCCAGCACCGTGCCGAGCGGACGCAGCGCGCTCATGCCGGCTCCGTCGCTTTCGCCGAGGCCACCAGCTCACCCATCAGCCGGGCCTGCAGCCGCAGCAGTGCCGGTGCCGCCGGATCGCGCGGGATCGGGCCGTCCGGGCGGATCGGCCCCTCCAGCCGCACCGGCCGCCCGGCCAGCACCCAGACCCGGTGGCCCAGCCGCAGCGCTTCCAGGGGATGGTGGGTCACCAGCAGCACGGTGCGCCCTTCCAGCAGCTCGGCCGCCAAGTCCTGCAGACGGTGGCGGGTCACGGCGTCGAGTGCCGAGAACGGCTCGTCCATCAGGACGATCGGCCGCTGCTCCATCAGGGTGCGCGCCAGCGCCACCCGCTGGCGCATCCCGCCGGACAGCGTGGCCGGCCGGGCCTGCGCGTAGCCGGCCAGCCCCACCCGCGCCAGGAGCTCATCCGCCTGCTCTGCCAGTGCTGAGCGCTCCCCGCGCGGCATGCCACGCAGGCGGTGGCCCAGCAGGACATTGTCGCGCACGTTGAGCCAGGGCAGCAGCAGGTCCTGCTGGGCCATGAACGCCACGGCGGCCGGCCCTGCCCGCCCGGCCACGCGCACCAGCCCACCCGGCTCCAGCCCGGCGATCAGGCGCAGGAGGGTGGTCTTGCCCACACCGGATGGCCCGAGCAGGCAGGTCCAGCGCCCGGCCGGCAGGGTGAGGCAGAGATCCTGGAAGAGAGGCTGCCCGTCGAAGCGCAGGCTCGGCACGGTCAGGGCCACCTCGGGTCCCGGCACCGGCGCTGCGGCGCGCAGCGGATCGGGACGTGAGGAAACTGTCGATATGGCCATGCCGCTCCCATCCCTTCGCCAGTGTGAACTGGATCAGGTTCGAAGGGTCGTCATGCTGCACGGCCGGCCGCCGCGCCAATGACCTCTCAGCCCCTCGCCGGGACCCCCCTTGGACAAGGAGGGCATAGGCGTTCCCGGTGCGTTTGAGAACGGTCTTTCGCCGCCGCCCGGAACCACGGCCGGTCCGCAGCAATTGTTGCTACACTGAATTGGATGGAGAACCGGCATGGGGACGACGAGACGGGCAGGAGCGGCCGTGGCACTTGCGCTGCTGGCCCTGGCAGGTTGCGTCGACCGGCCGGTGAGCTCGCTGGACCCGGACGAGCAGCGCGAGGTTAACGCTGCTGAGGAAGGCAGTGCCGGGGTCGGCGGCGCAACGGCGGGTGGCGTGGGCGGTGCCGGCGTCGGCGGCCCCACGGCCGGGAGTGCCAGCGGCGGCTTCGACGGTTTCGGTGGCAGCGGGGCCGGTTCGCTTACCCCCTGAGCCGCGTCTGCCGCCGGCGGGTTGCCGGCTGCGGCATCACGTGCCGGGGGAAGCGGCGGCTGCCTGTCGTGCCTCCTGCTCTTCGACCTCGAGATGTTCCTGCATCAGGCGGAACGAGTCTTCCATGGTCACGAGCAACTCGCGCGACCGGGTGGCCTCGTGGCCGTCCCTTTCTAGCTCGGCGATCCGCGTCCGCTGCTCGGCAAGACGCGAGGTCGCCTCGCGCACATGCCGCCGCGCCTGCTCCAGATTGGTTTCGTCGTCGGCCATGAGCATCGCCACCGTCGGATGCTGTCGAAATCGGTAGATGGACGCCAGGGTTCCGGAGGTGTGCCCTGGCCGGATCGTCAGCGCCTGGGGTAGCGTAGGATCGGCGTGTCGCGGTGGACGTCGGCAGACAGGAGGATGCCGAAGCCCATCAGCACGGTGAGCATCACCGTCCCGCCATAGCTGATCATCGGTAAGGGGATGCCCACTACCGGGATCAGGCCCATCACCATGGCGATGTTGATCACGGCATAGACCGCGAAATTCATGCTGAGACCGATGATCACGAGGCGGGCGAACTGGCTGCGCGCGCGCGTGGCGGCATGGATGCCCATCAGCACCACACCCAGGAACAAGGCGAGCGTCGCGGTGGCGCCGACGAAGCCGGTTTCCTCGGCGAGCGTGGTGAAGGCGAAGTCGGTGTGCTTCTCGGGCAGGTAGTTGAGCTGGGCCTGCGAGCCATGGAGGTAGCCCTTGCCCCAGAAGCCACCCGAGCCAAGCGCGATCTTGGACTGGATGATGTGGTAGCCGGCACCCAGCGGGTCGTTCTCGGGATCGAGGAAGGTGAGCACGCGCTGGCGCTGATAGTCGTGCATCATCTCCCAGCCTACCGGGAGCACCGCCAGCACCAGTGCCACCACCAGCGCGAACTTCCACCAGCGCACCCCGGCGGCGAAGAACAGCGTACCACCCAACGTGATCAGGGTGATCGCGGTACCGAGGTCGGGCTGCACCATCACGAGCGCCACCGGGACCGCCACCATCAGCAGCGGCACGACCAGGAACAGGGGCCGGCGCACGTCGTCCAGCCAGGCCGGATGGAACCAGCGCGCCAGCACCAGGATCAGCGCGATCTTCATGATCTCCGACGGCTGGAGCTGGATCGGTCCCAGGTCGATCCAGCGCTGCGCCCCCTTGGCGGCGAAGCCCATGACATCCACCGCGACCAGCAACGCCACGCCAAACGCGAACAGCGGGTAAGCGATCTTGAACCAGACCCGCACGTCGACCAGGGCCAGCAGCAGCATGAGGCAGAGCCCGGCCGCCAGGCGCACGGCGTGGCGGAACGCCCAGGGCTCGGGCGAGCCGCCGGCTGCTGAGTAGAGCACGGCATAGCCGACCGCGCCGATCAGGCAGAGCAGAGCCACCAGCAGCCAGTTGATCGACCAGAGCTTGTCGGCCAGCGAGAGCGTGGGCGCCTTGAGGTGGAGCTCCATTCCTCGGGCCTCCTCAGGCCGGCTCGTCGGCACGCGGCGAAGCGGCCATGGTCGCGTCGAGCTGCAGGGCCCGGTCCAGGAGGTCGCGGGCAATCGGTGCTGCCACGGCGGAGCCGCCGCCACCGTGCTCGACCACCACCGCCACCGCGTAGCGCGGCCGCTCATGGGGAGCGTAGCCCACGAACAGCGCGTGGTCGCGATGCTCCCAGGGGATGTCCTTGCGCTTGTAGGCGCCGGACAGGCGGTCGGCCTTGGTGATCCGCCGGACCTGGGAAGTGCCGGTCTTGCCGGCCATCAGCACGCCCGGCGTGTGTAACGTGGCCGAACGGGCGGTGCCGGACGGGCTGTTCACGACCCGGAACATGCCGTCCAGCACCACGTCCAGATGCTCCCTGGCCACCCCCACCGGCTCCAGCGCAGTGCAGCAGGCGAGCTGGCGCTCCCCGCCCCGCACTAGCCAGGGCGCGATCTTCAGGCCGCCATTGCACAGCCGCGCGGTCATCACCGCGAGCTGCAGCGGCGTGGCCAGCACGTAGCCCTGGCCGATCCCGGAGATCAGGGTCTCGCCGCGATGCCAGGGCTGGTCCAGCGTGGCGCGCTTCCAGGCGACGGTGGGCACCACGCCCGGGCGCTCGCCCGGCAGGTCGATCCCGGTGCGCTCGCCCAGGCCAAAGCGCCGGGCGTACTCGGCCAGCCGGTCAATGCCGAGCCGGCGCGCCACCTCGTAATGGTAGCAGTCGCAGGAGCGCTCCAGGGACTGGGCGAGGTCGACCGCGCCATGGCCGCCCTTCTTCCAGCAGTGGAACTCGATGCTGCCCATCCAGATCGACCCGGTGCAGCGGATGCGGGTGTCGGGCCTGATCACCCCGGTCTCCAGCCCGGCGATCGCGGTCATCATCTTGAAAGTCGAGCCCGGCGGGTACTCGCCCTTGAACGCCTTGTTGACCATGGGGGCCAGCTTGTCGTCGCGCAGGCTCGCCCAGTTGCGCTGCGAGATGCCGTTCTGGAACAGGCTGGGGTCGAAGCTCGGCACCGAGGCCAGCGCCAGGACGCCCCCGTCGCGCACGTCCAGCAAAGCCGCCGCGGCACCGGTCTCGGCCGACAGGCGGCTCATCGCGAAGCGCTGCAGGTCGAGATCGAGCGAGAGGGTCAGGTCCTGGCCCGGCGTACCCTCGCTGCGGTCGATCTCGCGCATCTCGCGCCCGACCGCGTTGACCTCCACCCGAGACAGGCCGGCTCTGCCGCGCAGGAGCGGGTCATAGGCGCGCTCGATCCCCTGCTTGCCGATCCGGAACTCCGGCATCTGCAGGAGCGGATCGCTCTCGCCCTTCAGCTCCGGCTCGCTCACCGGGCCGACATAGCCCAGCACATGGGCGAGCGTGGCGGCCTC
>NZ_WUJP01000938.1 GCF_009806515.1 Geminicoccus flavidas
GGGGTAGTGGCGGATGGTGCCCGCGTCCAGGATGATGCCGGGCAGTTCGGGTGCGCGCACCGCGATCCGCGCCACCTCCTCCCAGGACAGGTCCTCGCGCACGCCCACCGGCACGAAGCGCGGCCGGGCCTGTGCCTGGGCCAGGATCTCGGCGATCCGCTCCGGCGAGAGGCCCAGCAGCCCGCCCAGGCGCTGCAGCGTGCTCGGCAGGTCGGGGGTCAGCTCGCGCACCACCCGCACCCGGTAGGTGGCAGCGTTGTCCGCGAGCGGGCGGCCACCGCGGTCGAGGATCCGGCCGCGCGGCGGGAGGATCAGCCGCTCGCTGACCCGGTTGGATTCCGACAGGAGCTGGTAGCGCTGGCCCTGTGCCATCTGCAGGTACCAGAGCCGGCCGACCAGCGTGCCGAACAGCCCGCAGGTCCCCGCCCCCAGCAGAAAGGAGCGGCGCTTGAACCAGCGGAGGCGCTCAGCCTCCTGCTGCATGGCGCACTCGCGGCAGCCGCACCTGGACCTGGATCAGCAGGACCGCGACCACCGGCCAGGCCAGCACGGTGAGCAGCGCCTGCGGGGCCAGGGGATCGATCGCCTGCCAGCGCAGGGCATGGGCCGAGGTGACGAGCCAAGTCGCCGCCATCATCACCGCCACGTAGCCGGCAAAGCCGACCCAGCGCCCGAGCGGCGAGGCCGCCAGCAGGAGGCGCTGCTGCCGCACCACCGTCTCGCGCAGTAGCAAGAGCATGGCGGGGCCCAGCCCGATCAGGCTGCCGGCGACCAGGTCGCCCGCCAGGCCCAGCAGGAACAGGGCCAGTGGCGGCAGCAGTTCCGGCCGGTGCAGCGACCAGAAGAACACGACGGCGAACGCCAGCTTTGGCGCCTGGGCCTGCGGCCCGGCATCGGGCAGCGGCGCCAGGTCGAGCAGCAGCGCCAGGGCTACGGTGAGGATCGGCAGGAGCTGGCGCAGCCGCAGCTCAGCCTTGTGGGTGATGAGCCCGGTCACGGCAGCATCGGCCCGGTGGCGGCCATCGTCTCCGCGCCGCCCGCCACGGCCGATGCGTCCATGACGGCTAGGTCCGCCCCGTCCGCCTCCGGTGGCTCCACTGGCTCGGCACGCAGCACCTGGACATAGTCGAGCCGGCCCCAGTCGACATAGGCCGCGACCTCGACCCCGGCGGCACCGACCCGGCTGACCACGCCGACCGCGATGCCCGGCGGGATCAGCCCGCCCTCCCCTGAGGTGACCACCCGGTCGCCCAACTGGAAGCGCGGGTCGCGCGGCAAGAAGCGCAGGCGCAGCCGGCGGCCGCCGTCACCCTCCATCAGCGCGCGATCGCCGCTGCCCTCAACCATCACCGGGATCTTGGCAGCGGGATCGGTGATCAACAGGACCCTGGCACTCTGTCGGCCCACCGCCACCACCCGACCGACCAGGCCCGCCTCGTCGACCACCGCATGGCCCACGGCCACGCCGCGCGCACTGCCGGCGTCGATCAGCCGGGTCTGGACGAAGCTGCCCGCACTGTCGCCCACGATCGCCGCAGTGGCGACCCGCATGGCCGGCGCCTCGACCGGCATCCCGGCCGCGATCCGCAGCTCACGGTTCTCCACCGCCAGCCTGGTCGCCTCCGCCTGCCAGCCGAGCAACTGATCGACCTGGCCGCGCAGGCGGGCGTTCTCCTCGGCAAGCGCCATGGTCTGGCCGACCGTGCGGGCGACGTTGCGCACCGCCTCGACCGGGGCGCTGACCAGGCGCAGGGCCGGGCTGGCAAGGTCCCCGGCACCGGTGGCGAGCGCGTCGATCAGCTTCAGGTCGGCCTTGCCGATCACCAGCAGCATCAGGGAAGCCGCGACCAGGCCGCCCACGGTCATGCGGTCGACGACCAGCTTGAACGGCACCGATAGTCGCGGCAGGCGGCGGGCCATCGGGCTCAGGCCGAGTGCTGGGCCGAAGGCGACGGTGCGGCAGCGATGGCGTTCAAGCGAGACCTCCAGTCTTTCCCGATAACCGGGAGCGGTACGGCCGGTTTAAGGAATGAATGAAGAAACGTCCATGATGTTGACATGTTTTAGTGAAGGAGTGGTCGCCTCAGTAGGCGGCGTGCAACACATGGCGCAGCGACCGGTCCTCCAGGCAGCGGCCGGTGCCAGCCACCACGCAGCTCAGCGGGTCCTCTGCCCGGCTGACCGGCAGGCCGGTCGTGTAGCGCAGCACGAAGTCGAGGTTGCCCAGCAGCGAACCACCTCCGGTGAGCACGATGCCGCGGTCGACGATGTCGGCGGACAGCTCTGGGGCGGTGTGCTCCAGGGCCGTCTTCACCGCCTCGATGATCTGGATCACCGGCTCGGCCAGCGCCTCGGCGATCTGCTTCTGGCTGATCACGATCTCCTTGGGCACGCCGTTCAACAAGTCGCGCCCGCGCACCTCCATCACCTTGCCGTCGCCCTCCTCGGGCAGACAGGCCGAGCCGATCGACTTCTTGATGTTCTCGGCAGTGGTGTCGCCGATCAGCAGGCTGTGGTGGCGGCGCACATAGTTGATGATCGCCTCGTCCATCTTGTTGCCGCCGACCCTGACCGAGCGCGAATAGACGATGCCGCCCAGCGACATGATCGCGACCTCGGTGGTGCCGCCGCCGATGTCGACCACCATCGAGCCGCTGGGCTCGGTCACCGGCAGGCCGGCGCCGATCGCGGCGGCCATCGGCTCCTCGATGAGCTGGACCCGACGTGCACCCGCCCCTTCGGCACTTTCCTGGATGGCGCGCCGCTCGACCGCGGTGGAGCCGGACGGCACGCAGATGATGATCGAGGGTGCAGCGAACGCCCGGCGGCGATGCGCCTTGCGAATGAAATGCTTGATCATCTCCTCGGCCACCTCGAAGTCGGCGATCACCCCGTCGCGCAGCGGGCGGATAGCCTCGATGTTGCCGGGCGTGCGGCCGAGCATCTGCTTGGCGTCGTTGCCGACCGCCACCACCTGCTTGCGGCCCTTGACCGTAGAAAGCGCCACCACGGACGGCTCGTTCAGGACGATGCCCCGGCCCTTCATGTAGACGAGCGTGTTGGCCGTGCCGAGATCGATGGCAAGATCGGTGGAGAAGATCCCGAACAGTCTGGACAGGAACATGGGGCCGAGGTCCGTCAGGCAAGCCCGCAGCAGGCGATACAACCTGCCGGCGAACCATCTCTGCCAGAAAAATCGTCACGGTTCTATCGCGCGTCGTGCGCGGCAAGTTTACCTGTGGCGGAGCCTTCAGTTTCCCGTGCGGCGCCCGATCGGCGGGCCGGTCAGGTTCCAGCGATCGGCGCGAAGCGGCCGTTCGCGTCCGGCGCGAATTGCGGGATGTGGCCCAGCCCGGTCACCAGGGCGGCGTCCGCGCCCAGCACGGTGCGCCATTCATGGGCCTCGGTCAGCACCACGCCGGCCCCCACCACCTCCGCACCCGCGGCACGCGCCAGCGCGATCGCACCCTTCAGGCTGGAGCCGCTCGCCACCACGTCGTCGACCACCACCGCCCGCTTGCCGGCCAGCAGCGGCACGGCACGCCGGTCGAGCAGCAGGCGCTGCTCGCCCTTGGAGGTGATCGAGGTGATCGGCTCCACCAGCGCGTCAGCCAGATGGATCTTCGGCGACTTCTGCAGGACGACATACTGGTCGAGGCCGAGCGCGCGGCTCACTTCGATGGCGATCGGGATGCCGAGCGTGGCAGGCCCCACGATCACGTCCGGGCGCAGCGACCTGAGCCGCTCCGCCAGGGCCTTGCCGACATGGTCCAAGAAGCCCACGCCCAGATCGATCACCATCATCAGGGAGATCGCGAAGTCCGGCTTGATCGCCACGATCGGCAGCTCGACCGGGCGGCCGGCCACATCCACGGTCCAGTGCTGCGTCGTGACAGGGGATGGCGTCATGGTTTGCGGACCTCGTTGAGCGGCAGGCGGGGTTCCACCAGCAGGCCGACCTCCCGCCAGGTCGTGCGCTTGGTGGCGGCATCGAAGCCGTTCACCGCGAGCGCGGTGGAGATGGCCTGGGCCATGCGAATGGACTGGACCAGGAGCGGGATGCCGCGGGCCAGGGCATAGCGCAGCCGGGTGTGGAAGGGCACCCCGTCGATCTCCATGCCGCGGGCGCGCTGGGCATCGGCGATGCGCAGGAACTCCTCGCGCAGCATCGGGATGATCCCGAACACCAGGGAGAGCACCAGCGTGGCCATGGGCGGGAAGCGCGCGGCACTGGCCGCCGCCAGGATCGAGCCCGGCGTGCTCGTCTCCATCACGAAGTAGAAGGCCGCGGTGGTGGCGACCAGCCGTGCGGCCATCCGCACCGCCGTGGGCAGCGCGTCGGTCAGGGGCTGGCCCTGCAGGCCCAGATTGATCGACCAGGTCACCAGCACCATGGCGACCAGGATGGCGGCACCCTTCAGGTAGCCGCCCAGCCCCGGCACTCGTGCGGCGCAGAGCAGCAGCACGACCAGGGCCGCGATCAGGACGGCCGGCCAGGGACTGGCCACCAGCCAGGCCGCAGCCATCACCAGGAAAGCGGCTACGAGCTTAACCAGGAAATTGACCTCGTAGAGCCGCTTCACGACGCGATCCTCAAGGGGGGCTGGGGAGCAGGCCAGCCCAGGGACTGGAAGGCCGGCGAGGCCCAGCCTTGCTCGATCGGTCCGTCCGCCGCGATCCTGCCGTCGGCCAGGATCAGGAGGCGCGGGCATAGATCGTCGATCAGTTCCAGATCATGCGAGATCAGCAGCACGGCCCGACCGGCCTCGTGCGAACGGCGCAGGAACAGGTCGAGCATGGCGCGGCCCTGCCGGTCGCGGGCCAGGAGCGGCTCGTCCAGGATCGCCACGGCGCAGCCGGCCGCGTCCAGGCAGGCAAGGCCCAGCAGAGCCTGTTCGCGTGCGGACAGGGCGAACGGGCTGGCCTCCGCCTTGTCGGCCAGGCCAAACGGCACCAGTGCCTGGGCGGCCCGGGCACGTATCTCGGGATCGCCGATCTTCGCAGTCGAGCCGCCGACCGAGAAGGCGATCTCGTCCAGCACGGAGAGATTGAACAGCATCCGGCGCATGTTCTGTGGCAGGTAGCCGACCCGACGCGCCCGGCGTGCGGCGGTCCAGCGCTCGGCGGGCTCGCCCTCGATCACGATCCTTCCCGCGGCGAGCGGCGCCAGGCCCAGCACCGTCTGGATCAGGGTCGACTTGCCGGCACCGTTGCGCCCGACCAGGCCCGTCACCTCGCCCGCACGCAGCTCCAGGGTGATGTCGTGCAGGACCGGCTCGCCGGTCGGGCGGGTCAGCCTGGTGCGCAGCCCCTCCACCGCCAGCAGGATCCGTCCGCCTGCCGTCGCACTGGCCTCCGCCGGCCGCTCCTGCCTTCGAGGCGGCAGCAGGCCGGTCTCGAGCCAGGGTGTCCGCAGCGCCAGCGCCTCCGCCGTCGGCCAGCTGCCGGCGAGCTGCCCGGCCTGCAGCAGGTGGATGCGACCCATGGCGCCCGCCAGCGAGGCCGCATCCTGGTCGGCGGCCAGGATCAGCGGGATGCGGTCGCGCACGGCCGAGAGGCTGCGCTCCAGCCGCAGCCGTGCCGCCGGGTCGAGGCCGGTGGTGGGCTCGTCCAGCACCAGGAACTCCGGCCGGGCGGCCAGCGCGCCGGCGAGCACGGCCATGCGCCGCTCGCCGCCGGACAGGGTCAGGACGCGCCGCCCGGCGAGGTCGTGGATCGCCAACTCCTCGAACAGCTCCGCCAGGCGCGCCCGGATCTCGGCACGCGGCACGCCGCGGTTCTCCAGCGGCGCTGCGATCACGTCCTCGACCTCCAGGTCGAAGAGCTGGTCGTCCAGGTTCTGGAACACGATGCCGATCCGGGAGAACAGCTCGGCCCGCGGGATCTCGGCGAAGTCGCGGGTGCCCAGCCGCAGCCGACCGGTCACCCGCTCGGCGTTGACCAAGCGCGGGACCACCCCGCAGGCGGTGGCGAGCAAGGTCGACTTGCCGCTGGCCCCTGCCCCGCAGACCAGGGCGCCGCAGCCCGGCTCGACCTGGAGCGACACGCCGTGGAGGACGTCCTGACCCTGATAGGCCACGACGAGGTCTTCGATCGCAAGCAAGCTGAATCCAGGCCGAAGATGGTCAGGGAAGATGGGGCTCAGAAGCGGGTGAAGCCGCCCGGATGGGCGCTCTTGAGGATCTTGAGCGCCGGGATCACCAAAAGCGGCGTGCCGATCACCATCGGTACCACATCGGACAGGCCCAGATAGGTCAGGGCCCACAGGAATGGGAAGATGCCGAGATATGCTAGGCTGGCCGAGACCACCACGACCATGCCGAGCCCGACCAGGAGGCAGACCAGGGCGATCTTGACCAGGGTGCCGCGGCTCATGCTGGTCCGGGCCGGGTCGAACAGCATGCCCGGGATGAAGCCGGTCAGGCCCACCGCGATGCCGTCGATGATCAGGGAATGGGCCGGGATGAAGGTGCCGGCCAGCAAGGACCAGATCACCGTGCCGAGATAGCCGCAGATGAAGCCGCTCCTGGGGCCCAGGAGGATGCCGATCAGGCAGGGCAGGAAAGCGAAGATCCGCCACTGAATCACGCCCGGGACGAGCTGGATCGGGTTGGCGTATGCCCACAGCACCCCGGTCGCCGCTGCCCCTACCAGGGCCAGCACGATCGGGAAGAGGGTGTTCTGTTCCTTGGTGTAGGTGGTCGCCATTCGATGTCCGTCCCTTGAGAGCCCTTGGCGCGAACCGCTAGCAAAAACGAGACCAGGCCGCGGAGCGCCGCGGCCTGGCGAAAAGACTGCTCAATTTCCGGGCAATCTGCCCACGACTTGCTCAGGCGTGGGTGTAGCTCACGCCGAGAGCGCGGCAGGTGCAGTCTTGCGCCGCTTGGTGATCAGCTTGTTCAGCGCCGAGATGTAGGCACGCGCCGAGGCCACGATGATGTCGACGTCGGAGGCCTGGCCGTTCACCGACTTGCCGTCCTCCTCCAGCTTCACCGACACCACCGCCTGGGCGTCGGTGCCCTCGGTCACGGCGTTGATCTGGAAGACCTGGAGCTTGGCATTGTGCGGCACCAGTCGCTCGATCGCCTTGAAGGTGGCGTCCACCGGGCCATCACCGAGCGAGACCGAGGTCATCGGCTTGCCGTCGACCTCCATGTCGATCGAGGCTTCCGGCTTGATGTCCGAGCCGCACATGACGCGCAGCCGGTTGAACTTGATCGCCTGCTCGCCGGTCTGGATCTCGTCGTCGACCAGGGCCACCAGGTCCTCGTCGTAGATGTCCTTCTTCTTGTCGGCGAGCGCCTTGAAGCGGACGAACGCCTCGTTCAGCGCGTTGTCGCCCAGCTGGTAGCCCAGCTCCTCCAGCTTCTTCTTGAAGGCATGGCGGCCGGAATGCTTGCCCATGACCAGGCTCGATCGGTGCAGGCCGACATCCTCCGGCCGCATGATCTCGTAGGTCTGCGCGTTCTTGAGCATACCGTCCTGATGGATGCCGCTCTCGTGCGCGAACGCGTTGGCGCCGACAATCGCCTTGTTCGGCTGCACCGAGAAGCCGGTGATCGCCGAGATCAGGCGCGACGCCTTCATGATGTCCTGGGAGATCACCCGGGTCTGGTAGGGCAGCACGTCCGGCCGGGTGCGCACCGCCATCACCAGTTCTTCCAGCGCGGCGTTGCCGGCCCGCTCGCCGATGCCGTTGATGGTGCACTCGATTTGCCTGGCCCCCGCCTTGACCGCGAGCAGGCTGTTGGCGACCGCCAGGCCCAGGTCGTTGTGGCAGTGGACCGAGATGAT